>CAYFOC010000072.1:0-8393 GCA_964344615.1 uncultured Methylococcus sp. | reverse complement strand
CTCAGCGAAACCGCAGGTCAGCTGGTTCTCATGCGAGGCCATCTCCCGACGCGCAACGACGAGAAGGACTCCCTCAACTGGCTGACGGACGAGATAGGCAGGCACCCTCGCTTTGCCGGAATCGCTGCCGGCACGCTGGAGATGGAGAAGAGCGACCGACGCAGCACCTTGGCCCGCCTCGCGCAGAGGATCAGCAGAAGAAACCGGACATCATCAGAGCTTGCTCTGCAATGGCCTCGGGAATTACCCGAAGGGCGTGAAAAGTCAGCGGCCAACCTCCTCCTTGATGCCTTGCAAGACCTCAACGGCCCAGCCAGAGACATTTTGCGTCTGGCAACGCTTCTTGAAGGCCAACCCATCCCGCTTGATCTCATAACACAAAGCCTGATCCTTGCAGGCATGCCTGCAGATGATCGCAAAGAAGACCTTTTCACCATTTTCCTCAATGAGCCCGAGGAAATCCCGCTTACGCCAGAGGCCGCAGCAGCCTATGTCCACCAAGGCGCCATACACCTAGCCTCACGAGGTTTGGCAGGGGTCAGCGAAAAGTTTGTAGCCATTCCTCACATTGTGCTTTGTGCCTACGCAAAACTTGCCCCAACCTCGCCACGGCAATCCTTGCTTGAAGAGGGGTGCCTACAAGCCCTTTACGTCATCGCAGAGCTGGCACAAAACACGAAAGATTTCGATGCGCTCAGCATGGTAGCGCCCCATGTTCGCAAATTGGTCAGCGACCTCCGGGACCGCACTATTTCTCAGGAAGATAACGCCTCGGAAATTACCGGAAGAATCCGGCTCGCCCTTTATTCCGCGGACCTCGATCTCATGTACGGCGCCAAGGATAGAGCGACCACCTTTTATCGAGCCGCCAGCTCCTATCTCGTCAGGGCCATGGCTTCTGACCCGCACAATGCAACACGCCAAAAGGACTTTGCTCGCGTGCAGGAACAACTCGGGGATCTGGTGGCCGATTCCGGAAACGTCCAGAGCGCCCTTGATCACTATCGCAAAAGCCTGGGCATTCGGTCATTCATGTCGAAACAGGACAGCGCACCTTCGGACTCCGTACAAGATGCCATTCGGCTGAACAACAAAATCAGCCGCCTTCAGAGAATGCAGGGAGACGCGGAAAGCGCCCTCCAGACGCAACAAACCAGCCATAGCCTCTATCTCAAGAGGTTTGAGAGTCATCCCGAAAATAGCGATTTTGAGTTCGACATTGCCTCCAGCCATGCCCAGCTTGGCGAACTCTATATAAAGCTTAATCAGCCCGATGCCGGCCTGAGGGAATTAAAGAAGGCCTTGCCGATTTTTGAAAAACTATCGGAAACGTTCAAAGATGACCTCAAATATGCAAGAGCCCCCGGAGCCATCCATAACCGCATCGGTGACATCCTTCACGGCAGAGATGACCTGACGGGCGCACTGCAACGCTATAAAACGGCCCTCTCTACCGCCGAAGGGCTCTCCCATCTCTTTCCGGACGATCCTGAAATTCGAAGGGATCTTGCCGTATGCCATGACAATATTGGCGATACGTTGGCTGGACTGGACGACTCACAGGAAGCTGATCATCACTTCAAGGCATTCCTCGAAATTGCAGAATCGGCAACCTCCCGATCCGCGTTTTCCGGAAAGAGAGGGCGAGAAATTGCTGCCGTACACATCAAGCTTGGACGCAATCGTGAGGCAGAGAAAATGCCGCGGCTAGCCATTGAGCGATATCTTCAGGCCAGGACATTGATCGAAAAACTGGCGATCGACTACCCGGAATACCATCCGCTTCGTGAAGATCTCCAGTGGCTTCGCCACAAAATCTCCCGCCTGAGTGAGCGACTTGAGGCCGATGACCGTCGAATTGCCAGAAACCGGGCAAAGATTACTGAAAATCCACAGCCCGATCCGCCTCCAGATTGGCAGGGCAACGGCTAATTAAGGATAATGGAGGGATTATTTGACACAAACACCCTCCCGCCGATCATGAAAAAACGCCTCGAATCACTCCTCCAGGAAGCGGTTTCCACCTTGAGGAATTCAGCGATCCTCCCTTCCGATATCGAAGCGAACTGTCAGGTTGAACGCGCACGCGATGCGCAGCACGGTGACTTCGCCAGTAATCTGGCCATGACGCTCGCCAAACAAGCCAAGACCAATCCCCGAGCCCTGGCTGAAAAAATCATTGCTGCCGTGCCCCAAGACCCCCTCGTAACCAAAATAGAGATTGCAGGTCCCGGGTTCATTAATTTCTTTATTGACCCTCAAGCCCAATTCGCGATCGTCCCTAGCATTCTTGAAGCCGGAGAAGATTTCGGCCGAAGCCAAAGTGGGGCGGGCAAGAAAATTCAGGTTGAATTTGTTTCGGCCAATCCCACCGGCCCTCTCCACGTTGGTCATGGTCGTGGAGCGGCCTATGGCGCCGTCGTCTCGAACCTACTTGCGGCTGTTGGCTTCGACGTGCATCGCGAATACTACGTCAACGATGCTGGACGACAGATGGACATCCTTGCCGCCAGTGTTTGGCTCCGCTATCTCGAGAAACTCGGCAATTCCTTCCCGTTCCCGAGCAATGGCTATCGTGGCGACTATGTAAGAAACATTGCCGAATCCCTTCACAAGGCCCAAGGAGACGCCTTCTTTGCCAGCAACGAAGACGTATTTGATGCACTCCCGCTAGATGAACCGGAGGGGGGCGACAAGGAGATCTATATTGACGCCATCGTCCAGCGCGCCAAGACACTTCTTGGAGATCAAGGCTATAAAGCCGTCTTCGACGCAGGCCTCAATGAAATTCTTGAGGATATCCGCGACGATCTAGCCGAATTCGGCGTTCATTACGAAAACTGGTATTCCGAGCGCAGCCTGACGGATACAGGTGCAGTCGATCGATCCCTGAAGAAGCTCGAAGATGCGGGATACCTTTACGTACAGGATGGCGCCACTTGGTTTGCCTCAAGCCGGCTCGGCGATGAAAAAGATCGCGTTGTGGTCCGTGAAAACGGACAGATGACTTATTTTGCCTCAGACATTGCCTACCACATGGAGAAACTGGAGCGAGGCTTCGATCGCATCATCGATGTCTGGGGCGCAGATCACCATGGCTATATTCCCCGCGTCAAAGCCGCCATGCAGGCCCTTGGCGGCGACCAAGATCGCCTCGAAGTACTGCTGGTCCAATTCGCCGTTCTTTACCGAGGCGAGGAAAAGGTTCAGATGTCTACCCGCTCCGGCGAGTTTGTAACGCTGAGACAACTACGAAACGAAGTCGGTAAAGATGCGGCTCGCTTTTTCTATGTCATGCGAAAGTCAGATCAGCACATGGATTTCGATCTGAAGCTTGCCACCTCCAGAACCAATGAAAACCCCGTGTATTACGTTCAGTATGCTCACGCCAGAGTCTGCAGCGTATTCAGACAGCTGGATGAGAAGGGACTCTCAAGAGACATTGCAAAAGGCATGAACCAACTGTCACTCCTGACGGAGCCTCAGGAAACCAGCCTCCTGGGAACGCTCTCTCGCTACCCGGAGACTATTGAAAATGCCGCCAGCCAGCATGCACCCCATCATTTGGTCCATTACCTCAGAGATCTGGCTGCAGAACTTCACGGCTACTACAACGGTGTTCAGTTTCTGGTCGAAGATGAAGGCCTCAGGAACGCACGACTCAATCTCATCGCCGCTGTGAGACAGGTCATCCAAAATGGCCTGCGCCTTCTTAATGTTTCAGCCCCGGAAACCATGTAAGGCATGGCCAGAGACGTCAAACATCGAATTCCTGCCTACCGGCCAAAGAAACGACGGGGTGCGTTACAGCGCGTCCTCCTCATCGTTGCCATGACCAGCATCCCGCTGACTGGACTTGTCTTTTTGCTGCGCAGCAACCCGCCACCTGCCCCGGAACAACATGAGGAGCCGGTGGACGCACCTGTGTCTGGCACCCTGTTCTCTTACTTCAGGATTCTGGAAGACCGCGAGTCAGCCATTCCAGAAAGTCAGATCAATGAAGAACAACGTAATGCCCGACTAGGGAAATCACCCAAGGAAGGGGCTTTCTCGCTTTTAATTGGGACCTACAAATCTAAAAAAGAAGCAGATGCCATCAAAACCAAGCTCACCTCTATCGATTCGCTGATGCCTCGAATGGAAGAAGTGACTCTCGAATTCGCCTCTTGGTATCGGCTCAAGCTCGGACCCTACAGAACGCTCCGTGATGCGAACAAAGTGAGGCTGTTTCTAAGAGAACAGGGCATTGACAGTATTCTTGAGACTGAAAACCCTCGTTAAACCGGTCCGACCCTCTCAAGCACACCACCCCAAGGGAATCCGTCATGAGAATTCTTCATACCATGATCCGTGTTGGCCATCTCGACCGATCGATCGACTTCTATAACGAAGTACTTGGAATGCGGCTCCTCAGAAGACAGGATTACCCCGAAGGCCGATTCACTCTGGCCTTCGTGGGTTATGACGAGGAGTCCAGCTCAACGGTCATCGA
This sequence comes from uncultured Methylococcus sp., assembly GCA_964344615.1. Taxonomy (GTDB): domain Bacteria; phylum Pseudomonadota; class Gammaproteobacteria; order Methylococcales; family Methylococcaceae; genus UBA6136. The sequence continues at coordinate 3,901 of CAYFOC010000072.1, read as the reverse complement.
ACTGACTCACAACTGGGACACGGAAGCCTACGACCTTGGAAACGGCTTCGGGCATATCGCCATTGAGGTTGACGATGCTGCCACAGCCTGTGAACGTGCACGTCAAAAAGGAGGTCATGTGATTCGGGAAGCGGGCCCCATGAAACACGGCACCACGATCATCGCCTTTATTGAAGATCCGGATGGCTACAAGATCGAATTCATTCAAAAGGGCACTGCCGGGCACTGAGGTGGCAACCATATTCGCAAATGAAATTGACCGCGCCGTCAGGGAACTGAAATCAGGCGGTGTCATTGCTTTCCCGACAGAGACGGTCTATGGCCTGGGTGCCGATGCATCGAATCCGGATGCCATCGGAAAAATCTTTACCATCAAGGGACGTCCGGCAGACCACCCCTTGATTGTTCACATCCGCGATGCAACGCAACTTTCCCGGTGGTGTGATGAGGTGCCGGATGCTGCCTACCGGTTGGCCGAAACGTTCTGGCCAGGCCCCCTGACCCTCATTCTTCCCCATAGCAAGGCGCCCCTTGCCGTTACCGGAGGACAGCGCAGCATTGGCCTGCGCGCACCACGGCACCCTGTCGCGCAAAACCTGCTTGAAGCCTTTGGTGGTGGCATCGCGGCTCCTTCAGCAAATCGCTTTGGACGGATCAGCCCAACTCAGGCAGCGCACGTCCGAGAAGAGCTTGGCGCTAGAGTGGACATCATTCTTGAAGGCGGGAATTGTGAAGTAGGTCTCGAATCAACGATTCTGAGCCTTGCAACGGAAAGTCCCTGCCTGCTTAGACCTGGCGCCATCACGCGATCTGACCTCGAGTCTGTCCTGGGCCAGAGGATCCTCGGCCGAGAGCGCGCGGAGGGCATTCGGGCTTCTGGCCTTCTTGAATCCCATTACGCACCAAGGACACGGTTGCGACTATCAACGCCTGCGACGCTTGAAGCGATGATTGGAGGCAACCCGCAAAGAACCGCCCTGATCACCTTGAAGGGCGCCCCATCCTATGAAGTCGCCCAACAGGTCTCACTTTCCGAAGACCCTGCCGAGTATGGTAATCGACTGTATGCAACCCTTCGAAGCCTCGATTCCGGGCGTTTCGACCTGATTGTTGCGGAAACTCCGCCCACAGGGGAGGCATGGGCTGCTGTCCATGACCGCCTATGCCGGGCGAGCCATGACTCATCCTCTTTGAACGCTGAGACCGGATCCCATCATGACGCATAGCCTTGGTCTTGATCTGACACTGAAAGAAATTGCGGATGGCGTTCCGCGCGCAAAGCTCAGCGGGCCCGGAGAACTCGCGATTTCGGATATCAGCACTGATACACGAAACATCCCGCACCAATCGCTCTTTTTTGCCCTAAGGGGCGAAAGATTTGACGCACACGAATTCATCGATGAGGCCCTCCACCAGGGAGCGACCGCCATCGTGAGCGAAAAACCACTTGATGCGCCCATCCCTCATATCCTTGTACCCAATACACGCACCGCGCTGGGTGACACGGCAAAATTATGGCGAACCCGCTTCAATATCCCGGTCATAACGGTCACCGGCAGCAACGGAAAGACCACCGTGACTCAGATGCTTGCAGGTATTCTTGCTACCGCATCGGGCGAAGATCACCGATTGGCCACACGGGGAAATCTCAACAATGACATTGGGCTTCCCCTCACACTGTTCCGCATGAGGGCCCGTCATGAGCGCGCCGTCCTCGAACTGGGCATGAACCATCCTGGAGAAATTGCCTATCTGGCGGCTATCGCCAGGCCAACGGTCGCATTAGTCAACAATGCCCAGAGGGAACATCAGGAGTTCATGGGAACCGTGGAGGCCACGGCGCATGAGAATGGCGCAGCCATCTCCGCCCTCCCCGTGGATGGTTTTGCGGTCTACCCTGCAGATGACGCCTGCGCGCCCATCTGGAAGGATCTGGCGGGCGATCGCGAGATTTTCGACTTTGGCTTTGAAAAGCCCGCCAGAATCCAGGCCTCATTCGCGCCAACCCCCGAAGGCATGAACCTTTGCTTGAGAACGCCAGAGGGTAACATTGAGGCAAGACTGGCACTGGCCGGAGCGCATAACGCCCACAATGCGGCCGCTGCGGCCTCAGCTGCTTTGGCTTCAGGAATTTCTCTTCCCTACATTCTGAAGGGGCTCGAAGACTTTCGCCCCGTGACGGGCAGAGGCGTCATTCTCCTGGCTCAAGCTGGAGCCACACTGATCGATGACAGCTACAATGCCAACCCGGACTCCGTGTTGGCGGCCATCGACCTTCTGGCCTCTCGCCCCGGGCCTTCGTATCTGATCCTGGGCGATATGGGGGAAGTCGGAGAGAAAGGACCAGAGTTTCACGCCGAAATTGGTCAGTACGCGAGCTTTCGTGGCATCAGCGGACTCCTGACGCACGGTACGTTGGCGCACCACTCAGCAAACGCATTCGAAGGATCAGGTGCACAACACTTTGACGCTATCGACGACCTGATCAAGACGGCACAGCAATTTGCAAAACCTGGCAGCATTTTGCTGGTCAAAGGGTCACGCTTCATGAAAATGGAACGCGTTATTGAGGCGTTGACGGGGGCAACCTCATCACATCACTGAGGAAACTGATTGGGTCATGAGCCAGTCCCCCTTCGAATGCCTGGAATTCAGCAACCGTTACATGACGGAACTGCCGGGAGACCCCATTCCCGACAACTTTGTGCGCCAAGTCGAGGGAGCCGCCTACTCTACCGTCTCCCCTACCCCCGTCAGGACGCCACGTCTGATCAGCTTCATACCGGAAATGCTCGAAACTCTGGGCCTGTCCTCTGACGCTCCAGACCATCCCGACTTTCTTCGAATTCTCTCAGGAAACGGCAACGCAGCGGGGATGCAGCCCTTCGCATCAAACTATGGCGGACATCAGTTCGGTTACTGGGCCGGGCAACTTGGAGACGGTCGGGCCATCAATCTGGGCGAAGTAAAAACCGCTGCACATGGCTTTTTGACCCTTCAGCTTAAAGGTGCGGGACGCACACCTTACTCACGGTCAGCAGATGGAAGAGCCGTCCTTCGATCCTCTGTCCGTGAATATGTCTGCAGCGAAGCCCTTCATCACTTGGGGGTCCCCACCACACGCTCCCTCAGTCTGGTGGCTACCGGCGAATCGATCGTACGCGACATGTTTTACGACGGCCACCCAAAACTCGAACCCGGCGCCATCGTTTGTCGCGTTGCACCAAGCTTCACCCGTTTTGGCCATTTCGAACTTCCCGCTGCGCGAGGCGACCATGACCTGCTTCGCCAACTGACTGACTTCTCTCTAAAACATGAGTTTGATGGACGATACCCATCGAATCCGGAAGGTTACGCGGCCTGGCTCGCTGAGGTGGCTACCAGTACGGCCCACCTGATGGTCAATTGGCAACGTTTCGGCTTTGTTCATGGCGTCATGAACACTGACAACCTCTCCATTCTTGGCTTGACCATCGACTATGGACCCTATGGATGGCTCGAAGGATTCGACCCTCGATGGACACCCAATACGACTGATGCGGAAGGACTTCGTTATGCCTATGGCCAACAGCCAGGCATCGCACGATGGAACCTGCTCCGCCTCGCGAATGCGATTTACCCCTTGGTAGGCCATGCCGAACCCTTGGAAAAGGCCATCTCACTCTTTGATGAAACCTTTGACCACGGTTGGCGGAACGCTCTTTCAGCAAAACTAGGGCTCGCGGATAACAATGACCCCTCATGGTCTAAATTCATTGCACGACTCTGGCACATCCTCAGTCTCCGCGAAACAGACTTCACCCTGTTCTTCCGAGGACTTTCTCTGTGGGATCCCGCCAGTCTGGACACCCAGCCGTGGCAAATACCAGACTTCGTTACAAAGGCCTGGTATGACCCATCC
>CAYFOC010000071.1:0-8403 GCA_964344615.1 uncultured Methylococcus sp. | reverse complement strand
TCACTAAGAACAATGCGCGGATCGTTATTGAGCCCCTCGAGCGTGGTTACGGTCACACCTTAGGTAATGCCCTTCGTCGTGTTTTGTTGTCATCCATTCCAGGATGCGCGGTCACTTCGATCAGCATTGCGGGTGTTGATCATGAATATTCGTCAATTGATGGCGTTCGCGAAGATGTGCTCGACATTCTCCTTAACCTGAAGAACCTTGCTATCAAGGTTCATGAAGGTAACGAGGCAACTCTCCAGTTGAAGCGCAAAGGTCCTGGCAAGGTTACTGCCGCGGATATCACTGTCAGCCACTCGGCTGAAGTTGTGAATCCCGAGCTTGAAATTGCCAATCTGACCGATACGGCCGAACTTGATATCACTTTGCATGTTCAGCGTGGTCGTGGGTATCAGCCCGTTGCGACCCGCAACCCGCAAGGTGAACCGGTTGAAGTCGGTTCATTGCAGTTGGATGCATCGTTCAGCCCGATCAAGCGTGTTTCCTACATTGTCGAGAGTGCCCGCGTTGAGCAGCGCACCGATCTTGACAAACTGGTTATCGAAATCGAGACCAATGGTACGGTTGATCCTGAAGAAGCGGTTCGTCAGGCCGCTGCGATCTTGAATGATCATCTGTCCGTATTCATCGCCCTTAAGGGTGAAGATGGTCCCGGTGTATCAGAAGATCGTCCTGACTTCGACCCGTTGCTTATGCGTCCGGTCGATGACCTTGAGCTTACAGTTCGTTCGGCGAACTGTCTTAAGGCTGAGAATATCTTCTACATTGGTGACCTGATTCTCCGTACGGAGAACGACCTGCTGAAGACACCTAATCTTGGCAAGAAGTCGCTCACCGAAATCAAGGATATCCTGGCTACCAAGGGACTCTCACTTGGTATGCGTTTGGAAAATTGGCCCCCAGAAAGTCTCAAGCGCGATAACGCCTGAGAGCTGAGACCCTAGAGCAGAACTATGAGACACCGTAAGTCAGGACGTAAGTTCAATATCAACAGCAGCCATCGTTCGGCTCTGTTCCGTAACCTCACGAATGCTCTCATTCAAAATGAGATCATCAAGACCACGCTTCCTAAGGCAAAGGAACTGCGTCGCTTCGCTGAGCCGTTGATCACCCTTTCAAAGGAAGATAGCGTTGCAGCACGACGTTTGGCTTTTGCTCGTAGCCGTGACCGTGATGTTGTGACCAAGCTTTTTGAACAGCTTGGACCTCGTTACAAGGCCCGTCCAGGTGGGTATCTGCGTATCCTGAAGTGCGGACTTCGTGCGGGCGATTCGGCCCCCATGGCTTACGTAGAACTGGTTGACCGTCCCGAATAAGTTTTCGGAACGTACGAAAAAACCCTGCTTTTGCAGGGTTTTTTTATATCCAATGAAATCGGGATAAGACATGCGCACACTCTCCATTTGTCATGAAAACGGTGATCGTCCCTTGATTATGGGGATACTCAATATCACGCCGGATAGTTTCTCTGATGGAGGCATGCACGCTTCTACAGAGGGTTCTCTTATGCATGCTTTGAACATGATGGAACAGGGCGCTGACATTATTGATATCGGCGGCGAATCAACGCGTCCTGGATCCCTTGCTGTTCCTCCTGATGAACAAATACGTCGAATCGGCTCCGTCATTGAGCGGCTGAGAGATCATGCGCCCTCTGGATTTATCAGCGTGGATACCATGTCAGCTCAGGTTGCTGAACATGCTCTGCATCGCGGGGTTGCCCTGATCAATGATGTTTCAGCGGGTGAGGGGGATCCTTCGATGTTCTCTGCCGTTGCACATCATGGAGGTGCAATTGTTCTCATGCATATGCAAGGGACTCCCCAGACCATGCAAGATGCTCCTACCTATTCGAATGTCGTGGCTGAGGTCACCAATTATCTAACAACACGGGTCGAAGCTGCCGTACATGCCGGGATTCCAGAGGATCAAATTATCCTTGATCCTGGTATAGGCTTTGGGAAGACTCGAGAACACAATCTTGAGCTTCTTCGGAATCTTGATGTCGTCGCGGGATTGGGATTTCCGGTGTTGCTGGGATGCAGCAGAAAGCGATTTATGGGCGCAATCTGTAACGAAGATCGTCCACAGGAATTGCTGGGCGCAACGGTTGCAACTACGGCTTTAGGCGTGACTAAGGGTGTCAGGCTGTTCCGCGTTCACGATGTAAGGGCTAACCGCCAGGCGGCCGATGTGGCTTGGGTGCTGGCTAAGTCGCGACCCTAACTCTTCTGCACGGGGATTCGATCCCCTGTTCTCGTGATTCGATTGTCACGGTCCACATAAATCAATCGCGGATGGTAATCCTTAAGCTCTGATTCTGTGACCTGAACAAACGCGCAAATGATGAGTATGTCGCCCGGTGAGGCAAGTCGAGCTGCAGCCCCGTTGACAGAGATGATGCCTGTGCCGGCTTCTGCCCGGATCGCATAGGTCACAAACCTTGATCCTGTATTTACGTTGTAAATATGGATCTGTTCGTACTCATGGATTCCTGAAGCTTCGAGTAACTGATCGTCAATCGCGCATGAGCCCTCATACTCCAATTCGGAATGGGTCACCGTCGCGCGATGGAGTTTCGCTTTGAGCATCGTTGCCAGCATGGTTACCGACCAGTTAAAAAGGACCGTGAATTATGTCTGATTCTGGGTGAGGTATCAAATCTTCTGGCCGTCGCATGGGCTCCGACATGATCAAATTTGATAAGATGCCCGAAACATCTGGAGATTCGATATGGGCATTGGAATTTGGGAATTGGTTGTTCTCCTTTTGATCGTGTTGGTTCTCTTTGGCACCAAGCGGTTGAGGAATATCGGGGGTGATCTTGGTTCTGCGATAAAGAGCTTCCGTTCAGCCTTGAATGAACCTGTGGAACCTTCCCCGAAGTCGGTTGACCCTGTTACCCCTAAATCTGACGACTCCAAGGACACCGCGGATCAATAAGTCCCATGTTTGACGTTGGATTCTCTGAGGTCCTCTTGATAGCCCTTGTGGCACTTCTTGTCTTTGGTCCTGACCGGCTTCCCAAGATGGTTAGAGAAACTACCTATTGGATCCGGAAGATAAAGGGGGCAATGCATGCCGCTAAGTCTGAAATTGACCGTGAACTCCAGTTAATGGAGATCCGAACGGCAATGGAGGAGAAGCGGCAACGATTTGTGGCCGAAGCCCAAACCTTGCAAGAGGAAGTTGAGCGACATATCGATCCTTCGGTCGAACCCAAGGCATTAATCGATAAGGATGATGCAGGCCATGGATCATAATTCTGACCATGGCGATCTTGAACAGCCTTTCGTTGCGCACCTGATCGAGCTACGAAATCGGCTTATTCGGGCTGTTTTGGTGGTTGGCATCCTGTTCGTGGGGCTGAGTTTTTACGCAAACAGCATCTACGCCTATTTGGCAGGGCCTCTCACGCAGCATATGCCTCCGGGTGGGCAGATGATTGCCATTGGTGTGGCTTCGCCTTTTCTTGCGCCTCTGAAGCTCACGTTCTTCGTGTCCTTGTTCCTGGCCATACCCTTCATCCTCTATCAGGCCTGGGCCTTCATCGCTCCGGGGCTTTACGCCCACGAAAAGAGATTGGCGCTGCCGCTCCTTGCGGCCAGCATTCTCCTTTTCTATGCAGGGATGTCGTTTGCGTATTTCGTCGTCTTTCCGCTGATTTTTCAATTCATGATTATGACGGCCCCGCCTGGCGTCGCGGTCATGACTGACATCAATCAGTACATGGATTTCGTGCTGACCTTGTTTGTTGCATTTGGTCTGGCCTTTGAGGTGCCTATCGCCACTATCCTGGTGGTGGTAAGCGGCATTGCCACGCGAGAAAAAATTGCCGAGTGGCGTCCCTATGCCATTGTTCTGGCGTTTGTTATCGGTGCCGTTCTGACTCCGCCGGATGTGGTGTCGCAATTGCTGATGGCGGTGCCGATATGGTTATTGTTCGAACTCGGGTTGCTGTTTTCCCGATTTTTCATGGTCAGCGAGCGGCGGGTCGGTCGGTTTACCGAATAGGCTTTTGCGTGTGGCTACAGTGCACTCTTTCTGAATCAGGAACGAGAAGCGACATGGCATAAAAAATCCCGCAGAGCGGGATTTTTTAATGTTTGGGAGATGGCTTGCGTTATTTGACGCGGGCCAGTTCCTTGCCATCACTGTCAAAGTGACAGATGCCAGCAGCGTAGTAGCTACATTCTGAGGACTGCTCAATCTTGGCCGCTTCACCTGAAAGAGTGATCTTCAGGGTGCAGTGCTTGGCTTCCCCTTCGATTTGCTTGCGGAAAGTGATTTCGTTCGGGCCGGTTGATTTTGCTTCCCCACGGATTTCAGCCGCACAGTGCTTGTGCGCGCCCTCGTTGGAGTTCGGATCGAAATCAACATCAGCCGTCACGAAAACATCGTTTCCAACTTTGCTGATTTTGAGGTGCTGGACGTGATTGCCATCACGGCGAACATAATGGTCGGTATCTGCCATTGCAACGCCGGTAGCAACGAGAGAGGCAAGGGCAATAATGAGGTGCTTCATCAGTGGGTTCTCCTGTGTTTGAGTCAGTGAATCGATCTTAGTCTCTCAAGAGTTCGTTGATACCCACCTTGCTGCGGGTTTTCTCATCAACCTGCTTGATAATAACGGCGCAATAGAGGCTATGGCTACCATCCTTGGCCGGAAGGTTTCCAGAAACGACAACAGAACCCGCCGGGATGCGGCCGTAGCTGATCTCGCCCGTCATGCGGTTATAAATCTTCGTGCTCTGGCCGATATACACTCCCATTGAAATCACGGAGCCTTCCTCGACCACAACACCCTCTACCACCTCAGAGCGTGCGCCGATGAAGCAGTTGTCTTCGATGATTGTAGGGCCGGCCTGGAGGGGTTCGAGAACGCCACCGATGCCGACACCGCCTGAAAGGTGAACATTCTTTCCGATTTGTGCGCATGATCCAACGGTTGCCCAAGTATCAACCATGGTGCCGGAATCGACAAACGCGCCAATGTTCACGAAGGAAGGCATCAGAACAACGCCTGATGCGATATGCGCGCCACGACGAACGGCCGCAGGCGGAACCACTCGCACCCCATGGGCTGCAAAGTCCTCAGGCGAGAAACTGCTGAACTTGGGTTCAACCTTATCGAAATACTTCGTCTCACCACCTTCCATCACGCGGTTGTCGGTGATCCTGAAAGAGAGGAGAACGGCCTTCTTCAGCCATTGATTGACGACCCACTGTCCGTTGGTTTTTTCTGCGACGCGAGCTTTTCCGCTATCGAGCAGCGCAAGCGACTCATGGATCGCTTCGCGCACTTCTCGCGAAACGTTTGTCGGGCTGATTTCAGCGCGATTCTCGAAGGCCTGATTGACGATGTTTTCGAGTGACATTCTGGGTTCCTTAGTTCAATGAGTAAGAAAGAGTAAACGCCTTGATGCGATGGGCGGCTTCGATGCATTCTTCAGGCGAAGCGACCAACGCCATGCGGACATGGCCGGCGCCAGGATTGGTGCCATGGGCCTCACGTGAGAGGAAGCTGCCGGGCAAGACCGTGACATGTGTGGCCTCGAGCAGTGCGCGTGCATAGGCTTGATCATCTCCGGGTACTTTGGGCCAGAGATAAAAGCCGGCCTCGGGGACGATAAAGTCGAGGACGCCATCAAGGATGCTTGAGACCGATTTGAATTTCTGCCGATAGAGGGCCCGATTTTCAAGGACGTGCGTTTCATCCTGCCAAGCCGCTATGCTGGCTTTCTGGACTGGAACCGACAGGGCGGCCCCATGATAGGTCCGGTAGAGCAGGAATCGCTTTAGCACCTCGGCATCGCCTGCAACAAAACCTGAACGAAGCCCCGGTGCATTCGATCGTTTGGAGAGGCTGTGAAAGACGATGAGGCGACGATAATCTTCAAGGCCCATCTCCTGAGCGACTTCCAAGAGCCCTGGAGGGGGATTGGATTCATCGGCATAGATCTCCGAGTAACACTCATCTGAGGCAATGATGAAATCATGTTCCTCTGAGAGTCTTATCAGTCGGGCCATTGCCTCCCTCTGCATCACTGCACCCGAAGGATTGGAAGGTGAGCAGATGTAGATCAGTTGGCATTCCTTCCAGACCGACGCCGGTATGGTCTCAAAATCAGGAAGGTACCCCGTTTCGCGGGTGGCGTTGACGAAGACCGGCGTCGCGCCAGCAAGAAGAGCCGCTCCTTCATAGATTTGGTAGAAGGGGTTCGGCATCAGGACCTTGGATTGACCTTCTGGATTGATGACGGCTTGGGCCAGCGAAAACAGAGCTTCACGTGTCCCATTGCAGGGAAGGATGTGACGTTCCGGATCTACGCTTCCTGGGGTCAAGCGGAATCTGCGTTCCAGCCAGTCAGCGATGACTTTCCTGAGTTCCGGAATACCTCGTGTCGCGGGATACTGACTCAGCCCAGACAGATTCTCCACAAGTGCACGCCGAATAATTTCGGGCGTGGGATGCTTCGGCTCTCCAATGGACAGAGCAATCGGTGTTAGCTCCTTCGGTGGGATCACGCCGGCATTCAGTCGCGCGAGACGTTCGAAGGGGTAGGGTTGAAGCGTTTCGAGAAGCGGATTCATAGAGGCTCAGGTCCGGATGGACTTACCGGCTTTTGCCGAGTCGTTCCAGCAACATGGGGACGATGGTCGTAATGTCGATTTCAGTCGCTTCAGCGTCCTTTCGGCCCTTGTACTCCGCCTTTCCTCCTTCAAGGAGTCGTTCGCTCAGAACGATCCGGTGGGGGATGCCGATGAGTTCCATGTCGGCAAACATGACGCCAGGACGTGCTTTTCGGTCATCAAACAGGACTTCGACCCCTGCGGCCTTCAGTTCGGCATAAACCGATTCCGCTAACGCCTCGAGGCGTTCGGAAGTTGCCATGTTGATCGGCACAAGAGCGACCTGGAAGGGTGCAAGAGCCTCCGGCCAGGTGATGCCCTTTTCGTCGTGATTCTGCTCGATGGCAGCCGCGACCACACGAGAAACGCCGATTCCGTAGCAGCCCATGATCAGAACCTGGTTCTTGCCTTCCTCATTCAGGACCGTTGCCTGCATGGCTTCACTGTATTTGGTTCCTAACTGAAAGATATGGCCGACTTCAATGCCGCGAGCAATCTTGAGCGTTCCCTGACCGTCGGGGCTCTGATCTCCAGCAATGACCATGCGGAGATCAAAGCTTTCCGGGGCCGGAAGGTCGCGACCAAAATTGACGTTTTTAAGGTGCTGGCCATCACGGTTGGCACCACAGACAAAGTTAACCAGGTTGAGAGCGCTGGTATCGGCAATCACGGGGATGTTGAGGCCAACGGGACCAATCGAGCCTGGGCCTGCTCCCGTTGCGGCGCGGATTTCTTCTTCCGTTGCAAATTGCAGAGGATAGGCGACCAGGGGATGCTTGGTGGCTTTGACGGGATTCAGTTCGTGATCGCCCCTCAAAAGAAGGGCCACGACGCCGCCACCTTCAGCTTGGACCATCAGGGTCTTGATGATCTTGTTCTGAGCGATCCCAAGGAATCCGCTGACGTCTTCGATGCTGTGTTGTCGAGGGGTGTCGACGGTCTCCATCGCCGCTTCATTTTCGGCGGCTGAAGGCAGTGGCAGGGCCTGGGCCATTTCCACATTGGCGGCGTAATCACTGCTGTCGGAGAACGCAATGGCGTCTTCACCAGAATCTGCAAGCACGTGGAATTCGTGGGACAGGCTGCCGCCGATCGCTCCGGTGTCTGCAAGTACCGCACGGAACTCAAGCCCGAGACGTTCAAAGATCCGGGTATAGGCTGCGTGCATGACCTTATAGGTTTCATCGAGTGACTCGTGGGTCATGTGGAATGAATACGCATCCTTCATCAAGAATTCGCGTGCTCTCATTACGCCAAAACGCGGGCGGATCTCGTCGCGGAATTTACTCTGAACCTGATAGTAGTTAACCGGAATCTGCTTGTAACTCTTGATTTCGTTACGAACCAGGTCGGTGATGATTTCTTCGTGAGTCGGGCCCAGACAGAAATCACGCTGATGACGATCCTTGAATCGGCAGAGTTCAGGGCCGAAAACCTCCCAGCGACCTGAATCTTGCCAAAGTTCGGCGGGCTGAACCGATGGCATCAGGACCTCAAGAGCGCCTGCCCGGTCCATTTCCTCACGGACGATGTTTTCGACGCGACGAAGGACCTTCAAGCCCAGTGGCAGCCAATTGTAGAGACCTGCAGCCAGTTTCCGGATCAGTCCGGCCCGGATCATCAATTGATGGCTGATGATTTCGGCATCGGCGGGGGTTTCCTTGACGGTGTTGAGGGGGAATTGGCTCGTGCGCATGGCTCGTGGGAGTAATTAGGGAATCAAACCGCCATTGTAGCGTTTTCAGGGGCGGAATTCCGCTGATG
>CAYFOC010000070.1:0-8414 GCA_964344615.1 uncultured Methylococcus sp. | reverse complement strand
CAGCCTTCCACTTTCGAATGAAAGCGCCACCAATCTCCGAACGAATCTGGGGATCATGCGGCGAGAGGATAACCAGCCGCCGATCCGGCTCGACCAAGACGCCCGTATCCCCCCTGTGCAAGAGAAAAGGGCCTCCCAAGATCAGAGCAAGTGTCCCGAAAAAAAAACCTGCCCTGAAAAGGCCCGTAAGGTATCTACCCGAGAGAACATGCATCAGGGTCACCGGCTACTCGGCCAAGAAGACCATGTCGCTCACTGCCACCCAAAGCGTCACGGGATCACCTGGACTCCTGAGAGAGCCCGCAGGATTAACCTCAAGGATCGTGAGAGACGAATCGTCCTGTAATCGCACCCGATAACCCACGGTCGCCCCAAGATAGCTGACGCCTTCGATTATTCCTTCGAGGCAGATGGAGGAATCCAGTGGCTGAACCAATTGAAAGGCTTCGGGGCGAATGGATAGAAATGCTGGTCCATGAGGTGGCAGAATCGAGGCCGGGGTCCTCAGGGGAATATCGATCGTCCGTTGTCCCCATAGGATGCGAATCATTTGATCATTCGCCTGATCCTTGGACACCTCGATCCCTATCAGATTGGTTTCGCCCATGAATGCTGCAACAGCCCGATTCACCGGCTGACGATAAATGCATTCGGGGGGGCCCACCTGAAGCACCTTGCCGTCCTTCATGACGGCGACTTGATCCGCCATCGATAAGGCCTCTTCCTGGTCATGCGTCACGTAGATCGCTGTCAGCTGATGGGCCTTGCAGATCCTTCGAATCTCAGCCCGCATCTCAAGTCGAAGATGGGCATCCAGATTGGACAGCGGTTCATCCAGCAAAAGGCAACGCGGACGGACGATTAATGCCCGGGCCAAGGCAACACGCTGTTGTTGACCCCCTGAAAGCTCACCAATGGCCCGGGACTGCAAGCCATCGAGTTGAACCGCAGCCAAAGCTTCTTTGACGCGCGCGTCAATCATGGCTCTTGCAAGCCCTCGCTCCTCAAGTCCGAACGCCACATTTTCGGCGACGGTCATATGGGGCCAAAGGGCATAACTTTGAAACATCATGGCGGTTTCACGGCGATGAGGAGGCATATGAGTAACCGCCTTGCCATCGAACAGAATCTCACCCGCATCGGGCTTTTGGAAACCCGCGATCAGCCTCAGCAAGGTGGTTTTTCCACAACCGCTGGGGCCAACGAGAAAGAAAAGTTCACCCTCTTTGATCAGGAGCGACAAATGATGCAGCACTACCTGATTTTGATACCTCGCAGTCAGATTTCTGATCTCAATAGTGGGCATGCGATCCCCTCCTGGATGGTGACAACGTCCTGAGGCTACTGTCCCATCAGGAAATATCGGGTCAGGATATCTCCCTTGAACGGTTCGGTCAGGAACAGCGGGGAACGTCCCAGCGGCTGGAACAACTCCTGAAGTTCACGCTTCCGGTTTGCAAATCGAAGCGCAAAGGCTTCCCGAAGACGAGGCCTCATCAAAAGACGCCGACGCACTCCGGTTTCAGGATCTTCGACAACGACCAGACCGTATTCCGGGAGCGACTCATACTCTGCCTTGTCCCAAATGACGATGGGTACGACATCATGCCGGGTCAGGCGCATCGCCAACTCGGCAAGTTCATGCTGCGACTGATGAAAGTCGGAGAGCAGGAAAACAAGGCTGCGGGTGCGGCCAAGCCGGCCTACCGCATCAAAAAGCCCCTTCATGCCCTGCCCTTCACAGACGTGCGCCCTGAGGCGCGGCAACAGATCAGGTGCCCCACCCTTGTAGAGTCGGCACGGCAAGGATAGAGACTCGATGAGTTCGCCCCCGGCAGCAAGGAAGCCGAACCGGTCTCCTTCCCGGTAGGCGGACCAAGCAATAGATGCCACCAACTGCGCCAGGGTCTCCCGCTTTTCCGTTTGCCCCCGATAACTCATGGACCCGGAGAGGTCCGCAATGACCTGGACCTGAATACTGCTCCGTTGACGAAATGAGCGAACCATCCATTGTCCCAAGGGATTTTGAATGCTTGCTCTGACATCGATATGGCGTGGCTGCGGATTGGCCATCAGATTGACCAATCCTGCAAATTCATCCGTGCCCCCGTTCAAGGCGCTGGCATGCGCTCCCGGATGCGGACTGCTGGCGCGCCAGGGGATCGTGTAAAAAAAGTCTTCACTCAAGGAGCAGGTACCTGATTCAGGATCTGATCCATCAGAGACGCCATGATCCCTTCCCTGCGAAGTTCATAGACAGGGGTCAGAAAAATCCTGTGCGCAATGGTTTCTCTGAAGACGCCTTGTATGTCTTCCGGCAAGAGATGATTGCGCCCGCTCAACCATGCATGAACACGTGCGGCACGCATCAGCATACTCATGCCTCTGGGACTTGCTCCTGCGAGAATCAGATGGTCGATATCTACCCCTTCGATTTGAATCCCAAAGTCTGAAGGTCTTCGTGTGGCCGTCCATAGGTCCAGTGCATAGGTTTCAAGCGCCTCACTGGCCGTAACATGGGATTGAATGACCGGGGCAATATCGGCAATTTCCCGATAGGGAAGGATCCCGGGGGTCACCTGAGCGATGAGACGATCCACATCGTGGAAGCGGGGATTGAACATCAGATCCTTCAGAAGATCCGGCGATTCTGGCGCTGCAATATGCAACTCCATCATGAAACGGTCGCGAGCAGCGGAGGGAATTTCAAAGGTTTCTTCCCGTTCCACCCGATTTCGATCTGCAAAAATCTGCAGATAGGGAAAATGAAAATCCCGATTGAATGCTTCGACGCTTCTTTCCGCCATGATTCTGAGCAAAAGAGCATGGACCTGCGGCCGCGCACGATTGATTTCATTAAAGAAGAAGACGGAGAGCATTTCCCCATGTTTGAGAACGGGGCCGGGATCTACTTGGGGGCGTCCCTGCTCATTGATGTAGGTGTGATAGACGAGATCCGAAGGCATCAGATCGACCGTTCCCTCCACGCGCTCATAAGCCCCCCCCAACCCTCTCGCGACCGCTCTCAGCAAGGTAGTCTTGCCAACACCGACATCACCTTCGAGCATGATGTGCCCACGTGAAAAAATGCCGATCGTGATCTGACGAACTGCCTCCTCAAGGCCAATGACAGCCTTGCCGACTTCCTGTTCAAAGAGAACGGCGCGCTCGCGCCAGGCTGAAAGGACCTGATCGATCTGAGAAGACATGAAACAAATCTCTGGAAGGAAAGTCGGCTTATTTTAAATCCAGACGACAAGAAGGAATCCAGACATCATGAGAATCCACTGACGGTATCCCAAAAAAAAACCCGTCATACGACGGGTTTCTTCTGAGCGTGGTCGATCAGGATGCCCGTTCGGCAACGTTTTGGATCAAACCATCGCAGCGTCGAATCTGGGAATGCCCGAATTCAATCAACTGGCGTCCGATGTCGATAATCAGTTCCAGCAAATGCGGCATGCGGGATACCTCAAGACCAAGGTAACCGACCAGCGCAATCCCCATGCAGCCTGCAATGATGGTTGGGAAACCGACCGCGTGGAAGAGGCGGATCAACTGGAACAGAACATCAAGGGGCAACAGCAACAAGACACCGGCGTAGAGCAGTGCCGTGAAGGTGAAAAAGACGAAAGTCACAAATTTGAAACCCTTTGCCAGGGTCTGTTCAAGTTTCATTTTCTGTTCCTTTTATGCTCTGAAGCGTGATGAGACGGGCATGACACGGCGGCATGTTGCGCCTGCTCATGTCGGATCTTTCGATGCCACAAGCCTCCATTTTATCACAGTCTCCGCCTTCGAAGACCGCAGAATTCTCGGAAACAGTGTGCAAACCACGCGAGAATGCTTGCCAGCATAAGGATCCGAGGTTAGTCTCAAGATATTGCCACTTGAGCTTTTTAACCATGAATAAGACTTCAAATCAACGCTTTGCGGTTGATCCTCTAGCC
The DNA here is from genome assembly GCA_964344615.1 of uncultured Methylococcus sp. GTDB lineage: Bacteria > Pseudomonadota > Gammaproteobacteria > Methylococcales > Methylococcaceae > UBA6136. Next base: position 4,464 of record CAYFOC010000070.1, on the reverse strand, counting down.
TTCCTGCTGATGCTCATGGCCTGCATGAATCCGGCATGGAGCATGGAGTTTACCGGCCATCACGGCGGGGTGGTGACCAACTGCAAGGACCCCGAGTTTTATCATGAAACGCCTGGGCCCAATGCGAAGGTCAAACTACTGGAAACCTTCAGCTTCATTGCATCTGAAAATACAATGACTGAATCTCTTGAGGTGGCCGTTAATTTGGAGCCTGTCAAAACCCAGATCCACCAGAACGGCAATGGGACCTTCACCGTCGAGGCACGGATCACGCCCCCAAAAACCGAAGGTCGGGCATGGATCAGGGTCACCGGACACAGTGACGATGGATGCCAGCAGCTTCACACCTGGGATGTTTTCGTCACACCCGATGGCACCTAGCCGTGGATTATCACTCCATTACGTCACCTTAATCGATGCTCGAAGGTAGACGGTCAAAGATCGGGCTAGCGGTTATCCTCGCTCTTCTGGCTCTAGGCGGGGGTGTTCGTTACCTTATCGACCTTGCCATTGAGGATCACCCCGAACTCACCGAAGAAGTCCGGACCCAACGCGAAGCGATGCCGATCCCCCTGAGCATCAGGGAGAGAATCAAAGGAGGCACGCTGGGACACGGCCAGGAGAAACGCTTCATCTTGAATAGCGATGACCTTAACGTCATCTGCCGCTCCGCATTGATCCACCGAAAGCTTCCGGGACAATGTACATTCAAACTCACTCAGGACAGCCTGATCGGAGAGGTAACGCTACCCCTCAACGGCCGATTCACTGGCAAGTTCCTGAACATCTCCTTGCTCGCACAGGGATCAGATGCTGAACACTTTCATCTAGCCGACCTTCGTATCGGAAGGATTCATGCCTCCTCTGATTGGCATATTTCCCTGATTCGAGCGGCGCTTTTGGTCTCACCATTCCGACGCTATGAATTATTCAGAAGCCATCTGATTCGCGACATACATGTCACGGACAGTCGGCTGGTTACCGTCATCAACTGGAACCGAGAGCTACTGACGGAACTCAGGGATCTGGTCACCGATGCTGCCGACAAGAGGCGCATGAGGGTCTATCTTGAAGAGCTCACGAGAATTCTCGATGACGGGACACAGAACCGGTTCATCCGCCTGGGTGCATTGACCCGCCCTATGTTCACGCTCGCCCGCGAGCGCTCAAGAAGGAATAACGAGCCCATCGAAGAGAATCGTGCCGCCATCATGGTGCTCAGTGCCTACGCGAATGGAAAGGACCTACACGAGGTCGTCGGAACCAGCACCCCCCCGCCAAAGAGGAATGTACTCCTTAACAAACGGATCGATACCGCCAAACATTTCCTAGCCGCTTCCGTTCTAGCGATGTCAGGCCAATCCACCTTGGTTGAAATGATCGGTCTGGCCAAGGAACTCCAGGATACTCACGATGGCAGCGGATTCAGCTTTATTGACCTCGCTGCCGATGAGGCCGGAGCGCTCTTTGGAAAAGCGGCTATCAGCAGTAATGATCGCGCTCGCCATGTTCAGGAGGTTCTCAGGCAGACAGATGATGAGTCCCTGTTCATTCCGGTCCTGAAAGATCTCCCTGAAAGCATGGATTCGGATAAATTCAGTGAGCGATTTGGGTCTATCGGCAGCCCGGAATATGAGGCCTTGCGAAGCGAGATCCGGAATCGAATCCATGCTCTTCCGATTTATCACTGATCACTGAGAAAACGATTGCCGAGGGGATAAGGAATTCCCCTGTTCTAGTCACAAAAAAGCCGGCTTTCGCCGGCTTTTTTGCAGTCAACGGAAGGGTTAACTTATTCGGACTTGAACGCCTTGTTTGCGTAAATCGGCAGACGCGGCATTTCAATGCGGGGGAACTCGCCCGTCAGTCCGTTCAGGAACGCGGTAATGTCCTCAACCTGAGGATCCGTCAGTTCCTTGTTCAACTGAAGCTTCGCCATCACGCGAACCGCTTCCTGCAGAGTTTCAACCTTACCATTGTGGAAGTAAGGCGCGGTCAGAGCGATGTTGCGGAGTGTCGGCACCTTGAAGAAGTGCTTGTCCTGCTCCTGCTTGGTCGCTTCAAATCGGCCAACATCGTCAGAGAAACGGTACTTGGCTTCAAACATGCCGTTTTCAAAGGTCGGGAACTTCTGATAGAAGCCCGTTCCTTCCGCCAACTGAGGACCATTGAAGGCAGGACCTGAGTGACAGCCCGCACAACCCGTTTCAGCGAACAGGTTCATACCTCGTACCTGCTGTTCGTTGAGTGCGCTCTTTTCACCTTTGACAAAACGGTCATAGGGGCTATTTGGAGTAATGAGCGTACGTTCGTAGCTGGCAATCGCCTTGGCAGCGTTATCGGCTGTGATCGTGCTGTCACCAAAAGCTGCATTGAACGCCTTTCCGTATTCCGGAATGTCCTTGAGTCGGGCGACGACGTCATCCCAGCTCTTCATGCCCATTTCAATAGGATTGGTCACAGGGCCTTTGGCCTGAGCTTCAAGGCTCGGTGCGCGACCGTCCCAAAACTGAACTGAATTGAAGGCTGAGTTCCAAACGGTAGGGGCGCTGCGTCCGCCAACCTGATTCTTAACGCCAATGGAACCCGAACGATTGTCTTCGCCGCCTGCCATGACGTTATGGCAAGAATTACATGAGAGCACGCCATTCGAAGAAAGGCGTACATCGTGATAGAGCATCTTGCCGAGTTCAACCTTGGCCGGTGTGGTTGGATTGGACGCAGGTTCCGGTGCCTTGGTCGGCAATGCCTGCCATTCGATAGCCGAAGCGGTGAATGAGAGGATGGCCAGGGAGGCGACTCCCGCCATCTGCTTGATCTTGGACATCTGACTTTCCTCTGGTTAGATTGGTCGAAAAACGACCATATTATTATTGGTGCGATGAACAACCGCTTCTTATAGACAAGTGGGGACTTCTTGGCAAGATGGATGTTTCCGGGTTCGCTAATTTTTATACATTGACTCAAGCAGACATGACCACGAAAGCTATCAGCCTCGATGATCTCAGGCAATTGAGTGCTACCGCAGCAACGGAAGCTCGCCTTCGAAAGAACCTGAATGTCCATGCATCGCTGGATGCCAATGTCCAACGACTGTTCAATGCCATGGAACCTGATACCTACATTCGGCCCCACCGTCACGCGCGGGATCAGGGCTGGGAACTCATGCTCGCCATCAGGGGGCGCTTTGCCGTGCTCTTCTTCGATGAGACCGGCTCCGTCACCGAGCGGCATGAACTCTCTTCAGAAGTCGGTCTGATGGCTATTGAAGTGCCGGCAAGAACCTGGCACAGCGTCGTCTCTCTCGAAGCGGGTACGGTCATGTTTGAGGTCAAGGAAGGCCCTTATACCCCCGTTGATGACAAGGATTTTGCATTGTGGGCCCCTCGGGAAGGCGAAAGCGCCGCAAAACCCCTCTTGGATTGGTTCAGGCGGGCAAAACCGGGGGAACCGGCGCCTTTAACTAAGCAACTTTGTCCTTGATTGGACTCCAGGGCTTATAATGTCAGCACCGGGACGAGAGTCAGTCTCCCTCAGGGCTTGGGTTGGCCGGAAAAATCCTCTGGATTCCTGCCCTTTGTCGCCAAGCATCCCCTCAACCTCCGGAAGCCCCCATGCGAATCCAAGAACGTATTCAACGGATCAGCCTTTGCATTTTGATCAGCGCAGCCAGCATGACGCTCGGCGCGGGTTGCACCAAGGCAAATAAAAAACCGACGGCGCCTCCGAGCGCAGGCAATCACTCTGACCTTGCAGAAGCCACAGACCCCGTTTTCAATGCGAGGGTTCAGGCCATCAGTCGCAAGAACCAAATTCTTACCCTCAAATTCCCCGATGAGAAAGTTGCAAAAGTTCACGTCAGAGGGACCGTTCGCAACTTCAGCGAAATCGGCGTCGGTGATGCGATCAAGGCAAAGTTTGCTGATGATGTAGAAGTGTTTCCTATCGCTCCTACCGGCAAGCCGCTTTGGAATGAAATTCAGGAGATCAAGAAGACTCCGCGGGGAACCCGTCCGGGTACACCGGTCATAAAGCCTTATGAATACGCTTCGGCGGTGACCGCCATCGATTATGGGGCACGCAAGGTCACCCTCAAAGGACCGGAAGGACGTCCCATCCGTATCACAGCAAAGCCCGAACTGACTCGATTCAATGAGATCAAGGCGGGCGACCACGTTGTGGCTCGTTTCACCGAAGCCACCAGCATCGACATCACCCCTGCACCTCGCGTGTCTTCAGCGGTGAGACCAAGTCGCAGACGATAGTTCAGGTTCCCGTCTTGATCTGGGAGAAAGCCTCCAGTGCCTTCTCCCGACTGACCTTGAGGTCGACAACCGGAGCCGGATAGTCCCGACCCAGGTGGACGCCGAAAGCTGAAAGCTCCGCACTCGGACACTCGAACGGTCGGTGTATCCATCGCGCCGGCAAACGGGCAAGCTCCGGAACCCATCGCCTGACATAATC
>CAYFOC010000069.1:0-8469 GCA_964344615.1 uncultured Methylococcus sp. | reverse complement strand
ACCAGAGCCTTGATGACATCAAGGCGATCTTCCCCACCCTCCAGCTTCACCATGTGCGCGTCCGACTCTTGGAGAATCCGCGCAGCGCTCGTAAGCGCCTCTGCCGGAGTTGTGTAGGTCAGAAAAGGTAAATCAACCATCCGAATGGCTCTACGGCAGCCACGCGCTACTGCAGACGCGTGATACACCATATGATCCAAGGTCACCGGCAAGGTCGATGCATGCCCTTGAACCACCATGCCGAGGGAGTCTCCAATCAGAATGAGATCAACACCTGCATCATCCATGGCCCTGGCAAAAGTCGCGTCATAGGCGGTTAGAGCAGCGATAGGCTTGCCCTCCCGCTTCATTTTGCGAAGATCCGGCACGACCAGTGGGCGACGATTAGGACTCATGCTCAAGAACCTCGATTCCGTTTTGAGGACATTGCTCGGCCAGATCTCGCACCTGTCCGAGGCCTGGGATCATGAGATCAGGAAGAATTTCTGCGAGGGGGTGCAAGACGAATTCCCGCAGGGCGACCCCTGGATGCGGAACCGTCAAACGAGGATGATCAATGACCTGATCCCCATAGATCAATAGATCCAAATCGAGAGTACGTGGCCCCCAACGCTCGCCCAACCGAACCCTTCCCTCTGAAAGTTCAATGGCTTGAAGAGCATCCAGCAGCGCCAGAGGCGCAAGATCCGTCTCAATAGCCATGACGGCATTGACGTAGTCAGGCTGATCCTTGGGACCCATTGGACGACTTCGATAAAGGCTCGAAAAAGCCATTTCGGAGATACCCGGCGTCTTCGACAAGGCCTGTCGTGCGCGAGTGACCCGCTCGGCCGGGTGATCAAGGTTACCCCCGAGACCTATGACACAGAGCACAGGCATCCCCTCAGGGGGTCGTCGGGGTATTGGCGCCGGGCTTGCGGCGTGGGCGACGCTTGCGGGTACGGTTCCTCGAGGAGTGGCGTGTCACAGCTGTTCGAACCATCGCCTTTTGTTCGGCATCATCGGCGAACTGGAACCGCGTCCACCAATCGGCAAGGGCCGGATCCGCTTCGCCCGTTTCCGCTCTCAACATAAGGAAATCATAGGCAGCCCGAAACTTAGGGTGCCCCAGAAGACGAAATGCCCGCGCGCCTTGCGTCATCTCGAAACGCGGCTGCATGGCCCAAACTTCACGGGCAGGAAGCGCAATGCTTTTCGGGATTGCGACCAGCTTCAGCTGCCGCCGGATGATTTCATCGCCCGCGTCCTGATAGGCCAGAATCGAATTGTGACCGCCCTCAATCAGGCGCTGTGCACGGTGCCTTACCGGCTCCCACAAGAGTGCCGAGAAAAGGAAATAGGGCGTGACGGGCTTGTGTTCAGCGACCCTCTGATCCGTCCGCTCAAGCGCCCGTGCCAGGAACGTCAGGGGGTGCCCTTCCGGAATCTTGGTCAATGCCCGCTCGGTATCGGGGAAAAGCGCCGCGAAGAGACCATAGTGCCGCAATTGCTCGAAGGTCTGAAGCCCATAGCCCGAAAGCATCAGTTTGATGATTTCATCAAACAGACGCGGGGGAGGAATTTCCTGAAGGAGTCCTGCAAGGCGGGGAATCGGGGTCGCCGATTCCGGATGGATGGTGAATCCCAGCTTGACCGCAAAACGAACCGCACGAAGCATCCGAACAGGATCTTCCCGATATCGCTTCTCGGGATCACCGATCAATCGCATCATGGCAGCGCGATGGTCCCCCATGCCGCCGACATAATCGACGACCGAGAAATCACTGATGTTGTAGTAGAGGGCATTGACCGAAAAATCACGCCGAAACGCATCTTCCTCTATCGAACCGAAGACATTGTCTCTCAGGATGCGACCATTGTGGGTGACCCGTTCACCGGGCGCTGCCTCGGACTCCAAGGCACGAAATGTCGCCACCTCGATGATTTCCTGACCGAAATGAACATGGGCCAGACGAAAGCGCCGGCCAATCAACCGACAATTCCGAAAGACCTGCCGGACCTGCTCCGGGCTTGCATCCGTTACGACATCGAAATCCTTGGGTTCACGCCCCAGCAGCAGATCCCGGACGCAACCTCCAACCAAATAGGCCTGATATCCCTCCTTTTTGAGACGATAGAGGACCTTCAGCGCGTTCTCACTAATGAACGATCTGGAAATATTGTGTTCGGAACGCGCGTAGACCCGGGGCAGACCTTCCGACTTGGAGACAGGCGGAGTGGCAGGAGTTTTACCCGCGGGCTTGGATGGCTTCGCCCCGAAAAGGCGTTTGATGATCTTGAGAATGGCCAGACGCTCTCGGTGAGTCGTTGAAAATAGGAAAAATATCGCGCGATTCTAGCCTACAGGAATCCCGCCATGCAAAGGCAATCACTGCCCCGCCATCAAGGATTTCCAGATATTATGTTCGATTACTCATCCTAAGGATCCCAACATGCAGATCGAAAACCAGAAGGTCGTCCTCATCCATTACACCCTAACGAATGAAGAAGGCCAGGTTCTTGACAGTTCCAGCGGCCAGGAGCCTCTGGCTTACCTTCATGGACAGGGCAACATCATCCCTGGCCTTGAAAATGCGCTGACCGGCCTCAAGAAGGGAGACACCCTCAAGGTCACCGTCCCCCCGGCTGAGGGTTATGGAGAACGGGATGACACCATGGTTCAGGCCGTTCCCAAGAGCGCCTTTCAGGGCGTTGATGAAATCACTCCCGGCATGCAGTTTCAGGCGCAGTCACCTGAAGGCGTTCAGTTGGTCACGGTCGTGGCTGTGAGCGGTGACGAAGTCACGCTGGACGGGAACCACCCGATGGCTGGCCTCACCCTCATCTTCGACGTCGAAGTCACTGATGTTCGCGATGCCAGCGCGGAAGAACTCGCCCATGGCCATGTTCATGGTCCGGGCGGTCATCACCACTAAGCCCCTTTAATCCTCTGGGAGATGTGCCCAGAGGTCATGTTCATCGGCTTCTTCGATGATCACATCGACCCGGTCACCTACCTTCAGGTGGGTGGCCCCGTCGATGAAGACCTGCCCATCGATATCGGGTGCATCAAATCGCGTTCTACCGACGGCACCTTCCTCGACCACTTCATCAATTACTACGGTTTCCCGGCTCCCGACACGGGCTTCAAGACGTGAGCGACTGATCTCTTCCTGGAACGCCATGAATCTTGCGAGCCGTTCTTCCTTGATTTCATCCGGGACCTGGCCCGGCAATTGGTTTGCCTGTGCGCCCTCTACCGGGGAATAGGCAAAGCAGCCCACCCGATCCAGCTGTGCCTGATCAAGAAAATCGAGCAACTCCTCGAAATCCTCATCCGTCTCACCCGGAAAGCCCACGATGAATGTGCTTCTGATCGCAATGTCAGGACAGATTTCGCGCCACTTTCGAATCCTGGAAAGGATGTTCGACGTGTCTCCAGGACGCTTCATCGCCTTCAGAACCGGCTCGCTGGCATGCTGAAACGGGATATCCAGATAGGGAAGGATCTTTCCTTCCGCCATGAGCGGGATGACATCGTCTACATGCGGATAGGGATAGACGTAATGGAGACGGACCCAGGCATCAAGATTGCCCAAAGCCTCCGCCAGTTCGAAAAAGCGCGTCTTGACCGGTCGACCATTCCAAAAGTCCGTTCGGTACCGACGATCCACCCCATAGGCACTGGTGTCCTGAGAGACCACCAGCAATTCCTTGACGCCGGCGGTCACCAATCGCTCGGCTTCCGCCAAAACCTCACCCACCGGACGACTGACAAGATCTCCCCGGAGCGAGGGAATGATGCAGAAGGTACAACGATGATTACAGCCTTCCGAAATCTTAAGGTAGGCGTAATGCCTCGGGGTCAGCTTGATCCCTTCAGGCGGAATTAAATCGATGAAGGGATCATGGGCCGGGGGCAAATGCTCATGCACGGCCTCGACCACCGCCTCGTAGGCGTGCGCACCGGTGATTTTAAGAACCTGCGGGTGACGCGCCCGAATTTCCTCTTCCCTTGCTCCGAGACAACCGGTCACGATGACCTTGCCGTTCTCTCGAAGGGCTTCGCCTATGGCGTCTAACGATTCCTCAACCGCGGCATCAATGAAGCCACACGTGTTGACGACAACCAAATCCGCGTCCCGATACGTCGGCACCAAATCGTATCCTTCCGACCGAAGCTTGGTCATGATCTGTTCGCTGTCCACTAGCGCCTTGGGGCACCCGAGACTGATGAAACCGATGCGGGAAGAATTCGTCATGGAAGCGTTCCGAAGGAAAAGGCGTCATTCTATGGGATTACACGCCTTAAGGGGCCTCGGCGATAAAGATGGCCCGCCTCGGGCCCGGCAACCCTTCGATGGTTTTGGTTGAATCCTGAGGATCCAGAAAATCAGACAGCGAGTTGAATCGCATCCAACGCGTGGAACGTTGCTCCTCCGTAGTCGTCACCGTCACATCGACCAGCCTGACGTTCCTGTAGCCGGCACGTTTCAACCACGCTTCAAGCGTCAGGCAACTCGGGATAAACCAGACGTTACGCATCTGCGCGTAGCGATCCTCCGGCAACAATGCATACCCTTCCGGCCCTTCGACCACCAGCGTCTCAAGAACCAGTTCACCGCCCGACCGCAAAAGCCCCTTCAACTCATACAAATGATCCAGCGGCGACCTTCGATGATAAAGAATCCCCATCGAAAAGACCGTATCAAAGACTCCCATCCCCGAGGGTACGTCATCAATGCCAATCGGGAGCACATCGACCGGCTCACTCGGAAGATAGTGCCGCAAAACCTGAAACTGGAGCACACTGAGCAGCGTCGGATCAATCCCGATCACCCGGGAAGCCCCCGCTCCCCGCATGCGCCAACAGTGATAACCACTTCCGCATCCAACATCCAGAACCTGTCGACCGGCAAGCGGCGTGATGAAATCCGCCAAGCGATCCCACTTGAGATCAGATCGCCACTCGGTATCGATGTGAACGCCAAAGAGATCATAAGGTCCTTTCCGCCAGGGATGAAAGGTCTGCAGCGTTTCCTCGAAGGCCTCGACAGATCCCTCAGCGAACTGTCCGGCCAAGGTCACGGTTGGCTGATCCAGAATGGCCGAAAAGTCCGATATGGCCGGCAGACGAGACAGAACCTCTTGCCACCTTGGCCAGTCCCCATGCCGATCAACTGAAAATGCTGAAGGGATCTGTTGCTGAAGAAGATCGGCCCACCCCTTGAACCGCGGCGCCTTCAACCCTTCCAGAAGTGATTCGTAATTCCTGATTGCATCAAACATGAAAGTCATTGCCTAGTCTTTTTTCCGCGCCGATTAACCCTACTCTGCGTGCTAGAATTTTAAATCCACCGGCACCGCTCTCGCGACCGCCGGATCATTCTCCCATTGTTTGATTTCGCTGCCACGGAGCGACTTATGAGCCAACCTGACATTAATGCCGTCAAGGCCTACCTCATGGATCTGCAGGACCGCATTTGCAAGGGTCTTGAAGGTGAAGAACCTGAAGCCCGCTTTGAGGAAGATCTCTGGACCTATGCCAGTGGAATTGGTGGTGGTCGAACACGCGTCATCCGAGGAGGCAAAACCTTGGAGCAAGGCGGCGTTAATTTTTCGCATGTCATGGGTGAAACGCTTCCCGCCTCTGCAACAGCACACCGGCAGGACCTCGCAGGACGCAGCTTTCAGGCGGTAGGTGTTTCTCTGGTCATACACCCGCAAAACCCCTACGTGCCCACCTCCCACGCCAACGTTCGCTTCTTCATTGCCGAAAAGGAAGGAGAGCCCCCAGTCTGGTGGTTCGGTGGCGGTTTCGACCTGACCCCCTACTATCCGTACGAAGAGGACGCGATCGCCTGGCATCGAACGGCTCGTGAAGCCTGTCTCCCCTTTGGCGAGGACGTTTACCCCAAATACAAGCGCTGGTGTGACGAGTATTTCTTCCTGAAGCACCGCAACGAAACCCGTGGTGTTGGCGGCTTGTTCTTTGACGATCTCAACGAGTGGGGATTTGAAAAGAGCTTTGAGTTCCTGAAAAGCGTAGGCGATCACTACCTCAAAGCCTATCTCCCCATTGTTCAGGCCCGGAAGAATCAGCCTTTCGGAGAGAGAGAGCGAGAGTTCCAGCTCTACCGGCGCGGACGCTATGTCGAGTTCAATCTGGTTTTCGACCGGGGAACCCTATTTGGGCTTCAATCTGGAGGACGAACCGAATCGATTCTGATGTCGTTGCCACCCGTCGCACACTGGCGATACAACTGGCAGCCAGAAGCCGGCAGCCCCGAGGAAGTTCTCTACAAGGACTTCCTCAAGCCGCGGGAATGGTTATAGGCCTTCCTTGTTCGCGTTGCCTGCATTGGCAATGGCCGTCGCATTTCTTTCAGCCAGACTTGAGATCAACTGATCGATAGTCTGGCCCTGTTCGATCTGATCATTGAAGGTCGATCGATAGTTCTGCAAAAGACTCACGCCTTCAATCAGAATGTCGTAGACCTTCCAATCCGATCCTGACTGGATCATTCGGTAGTTCACTGCCACCGGCTTACCACCACTCTGAAGAATTTCGGTTTTCACCATGACCTTGGTATCACTGCTGTCACCCTCAAGCGGGAGATAGTTGATCTTCCAGTCCGAATATTCTGTGAATGCCGTTGTGTACGTGCGGACCAACAGGAGCTTGAACTCCTTCTTGAAGCGTTCGCGCTGATCCGGCGTTGCCACTTTCCAGTTCTTGCCTAGCACCAAAATGGCGACCCGATCAAAGTCGACATGGGGATCAATGATCTGGTCAACCAGAGCCATGGCCTTCTTGAAGTCGTTCTTGTTCTCCGGCTTCTGAAGTGAGACCTGAAGCTGACTCGCGGTCAGCTGAATCACCTGCTGAGGAGCATCAAGCGCTGCAACGGCCTGATCCATCCCCGAAAAGGCTAAGAAGGCCGATGCCATCATCCAGAACAAGGTCCGCGGAAAGGCAATCATCGATTTCATGCTGTATCTGCTCCAGAGCACTAGAAAAAATTATCTCTTTATCATAACCATCTCGCGTCGAATAAACTACGCACCTCATTTAGGGGATCTCACATGCACGACTCCACGACCAAACGCATACGACCCAGAAGAATGCGCCGCGATGATTTTTCGCGTCGCCTGATGCGTGAAACCCATCTCACCTCATCGGATCTCATCTACCCGCTCTTCGTCCTTGAGGGCCAAGGGCGGCGAGAGGCCGTTGCATCCATGCCGGGCGTCGACCGGATGAGTATCGACCTGATCATAGAAGCCTGCCGCGAAGCTCATGATCTGGGCATTCCGGCCGTGGCTCTTTTTCCGGTCACTCCAGCCGAGCAAAAAAGTCTTGATGCCCGCGAGGCCTTCAACCCCGAGGGGCTGGCTCAGCGCGCAATCCGCGCCATCAAGACGGAGGTGCCGGCCCTTGGGATCATTTCCGATGTAGCCCTCGACCCCTTTACCACGCACGGCCAGGACGGCCTGATTGATGAGACGGGTTATGTCATGAACGATGAGACGGTCGCCGTTCTTGTCCGTCAGGCGCTCAGCCATGCGGAGGCAGGCGCAGACATCGTTGCACCCTCGGACATGATGGACGGTCGGATTGGCGCCATTCGTGACGCCCTCGAACGGGAAGGTCACATCAACACCCGCATCCTGGCTTACGCCGCCAAGTACGCATCAGCCTTCTACGGCCCATTCAGGGATGCCGTTGGATCAGCGGCCAATCTCGGGGCCGGCGACAAATTCAGCTATCAGATGGATCCTGCCAACGGGCGCGAGGCCCTCCTGGAGGCAACGCTTGATCTTGAGGAGGGTGCCGACATGATCATGGTCAAGCCGGGCCTCCCCTATCTCGACATCATCAGGATGCTCAAGGACGAACTGGGAGTTCCGACCTTTGCCTACCAGGTCAGCGGCGAGTATGCGATGCTCAAGGCCGCCGCGCTCCAAGGGTGGCTGGACGAGAAAAAAACCGTACTGGAAGCCCTGATCGCCATGAAACGTGCGGGCGCGGATGCCATCCTTACCTACGCAGCACTTGATGTGGCTCGTTGGTTGAACACCCGCTGATACAGGACGTCAAATGGATCGCTACGCCGTCTTCGGACACCCCATCAGCCATAGCCGTTCCCCGGAAATTCATGCCCGCTTTGCGGCGCAGACGGGTCAGACGTTGGAATATCGGGCCATTGATGTCCCGCCAGAAACCTTTCAAACCGCCTTGGCAGATTTCATCCGCCAAGGTGGCTGCGGACTCAACTGTACGGTACCCCTCAAGGAAATCGCGTTTGAGGCATGTGACGAACTGACTGAGCGTGCAAGGCAGGCCGGCGCAGTCAACACGATTCACCGCCGGAGCGATCACACTCTTCTCGGGGACAATACCGATGGGGCTGGACTCTTCCGCGATCTCACCACGAATCTCGGCCTCACCTTGAAAGGGAAAAACATCCTGATTCTGGGTGCCGGTGG
>CAYFOC010000068.1:0-8548 GCA_964344615.1 uncultured Methylococcus sp. | reverse complement strand
CTTCAACAATGACGCGGGTGCCCTGAACTCTTCCGCCCTCTTGCGCATAGGCCCAGGCCGCTTCGACATCCTGCTCACCCCTCAGCATGGACTGCCCCTTGCCGGAAGATGACATGATCGGCTTAACGAAGCAGGGATACCCCACCTCTTCGCTCGCCCCCCTCAAGCCCTCAAGCGAGTCGACAAAACGATAGGGAGAAGTCGGCAGGCCCAGCGTCTCAGCCGCTAACTTACGAATCCCCTCCCGGTTCATCGTCAGCTGCACGGCCCTCGCGGTCGGGATCACGACGGCCGATCCCGCGGCTTCGACATCAGCCAGCACATCTGTCGCAATCGCTTCAATCTCTGGAACAATAAAATCAGGACGCTCGCGCTGAATGAGTTCAAGCAACTGATTTCGGTCGGTCATATCGATCACATAAGCGCGATGAGCGACCTGCTGCGCTGGCGCATCCGGATAACGATCCACGGCAATCACTTCAACGCCATAGCGCTGAAGACTGATGACAACTTCCTTGCCCAGTTCGCCGCTACCAAGAAGCATCACCCGGGTCGCGCCGGGAGATTTAGGGGTTCCTATCTGCATGAATCGCATTTTGGTGAATGTAATGGGGTCATTCTACCCCTTCGGAAGGTTTAAAATGCTCGTTTCGCCAGCCTCATCCTTCATGGCCTGATGCTGCCCCCTCTCCCACCGAATCACACGTCCAAGGAGCCTTATTTAGATGAGTATTCAAGCCACCCTGATCAAGGTCGCCATCAAGCTGACCCCGTCCTTTATCATCACGCTGGGGGCCAACCTCGTCCTGCGAGGGATCGCAAAACTAAACTTTTTCCACTTTGACCTTGAAAATCGCCGCCTGAGTGTTGCCGTACGCCTTTTGGGTGAGCCAGAGGACATCATCGTCAATGCCTCGAACTTCGGCGTCGTTCAGCAGGGTAACCAGTACTTCTTCATCCTCAGAACGGCCGAATCCAACAAGCCGTGGCTCAACAATCTGATGGCTCACCTGACACACCGCAGATGGCCCATCCCGAACATCCCGCAACTTGCCCCCTATATGGGCCTGGTGAACGAACTTCTGGAACTGAACTGAGCCATCTTCTTCACGTTCACTCGCCCGAATTGATCGTTGCCAGTGCTTCGCTCATTCGCTTGGCAGATATCGGATAGGCTGTCTTGAGTTGCTGCGCATAAAGCGAGACCCTGAATTCCTCCAACCGCCAGCGGAAGGGGTGTCTTTCGGGGACTCGTCGACCTTGATATTTTTCGATCATCTGCCAGAAGGCCTTTTGGAACGGCTCGATCTCAAGACTTTGACGGACATCTCGCGCAGGATCTTGTGCGGCCTTTTGAAGGCGATGCAGGATAGCCGTCAGATACCTTGGAAACTCGCGAATTTGTGACCAAGGGGTTTTAATCCAGAAGCCGAGATAAACCAGGCGATCCAACTGATTCCGGACATCCTCCCGAACGCGGACATCATGAAATGTCTCAAGCGCACGGACGACTTCCCCGTAGGTTTGCATGATTTTCTGGGCGATCGCCCCCATCTCATCTGAGCGCACCATCAAATCCTTGCGGCAAACATTCAGGCGATCCTGAAAAGCCGCCTCGGAACGTATTTCTCCTTGATCTTCCAGAAAGACCCCCGCCAGCAAACGGGTCACCACATCATCACGCAGGTTTCTCTCCCGACCCAGATCCTTGTAAAGGAACGGATGGGCAGACAATCTGGCGTAGGCCAGTTCGGCCTGCGCATCAACACGCAAATTCTTTCGGATGTACTTGAGATCCTTGGCTAAGGTCAGCGCTAGAAGCCGGGCAACACCCGCTTCATGAACGAGCTGAGCCTCCTCTCTGGATTCAAGAATTCTGAGCCCAACACTATCGCCCTCATCCACCAGCCCCGGATATCCGTAGACGCGGCTACCATCATGCTGACCATCAAAGGTCAACGGAAGTTCACCAAAGTCCCAGGCGTGACACCCCGTCTTGAGATACGCCTCACTGGCGATTTGTTTGAAAGATTTCCCGGCTTCTTGAGAGTGCTTGCTCTTAAGGGCGCTCAGATCGCGTCCACGATCAATCACGCGCTGATCATCACCCAGCACCAGATAGTTGGCCTTTAAGTGATCAGGGACCAGCTCCTCTCGGAATGAGGCCTTTGGAACGGAAATCCCCCCTGTTCGCTTAAGGGCAACGGATAACTGATCCAGCAAATCACCACGACCGAAATCCAGCATCGGAATAATCCTGTCCGCATAATCAGGAACCGGGACAAAATGAATCCGAAGCGTTTTCGGCAAGGCCTTCAACAACGCAATCACCTTGTCACGCAACATTCCCGGGACCAGCCAGCGGAATGATTGGTCCTCTAGCGTATTCAACAGCTGCAGAGGAATCAGCACGGAAACCCCATCGTCCTCATGTCCAGGCTGGAAACGATACTGCAAAGGCAGACGAAGCCCTTCAATGATGCAGTGGTCAGGGAAATTCCGATCATCAACGGAATCATCTACCTTGACCGTAATGTCATCACGGGTCAGCTTCAGAATGTTCGGATTCTGGGATTCAGCCTTCTTGCGCCAGACTTCAAAACTGACGCCATTGACCACCTCGGCCGGCAGACGATCGTCGAAGAACTTGTAAAGCCAAGCCTCATCGACCATCAGATCGACTCTCCGGCCCTTCTGCTGAATGTAATCGGCCTCTTCCAGCAATTTGATGTTGTGCCCAATGAAGGGGGCTTTGGAGTCATAGTCCATCAACACTAGCGCATGCCGGATGAACATTTCTCGAGCCTCAACCGCATTGACCCGCTCGTAGGGAATCTTGCGTCCGGCCTGAATCGTCAAACCATACAACTGGGTTCGTTCGTGGACCGCAACACGTGCCGCTTTTTTCTCCCAGTGGGGATCGTAATGCTGTTGCTTAACCAGATGGGATCCCACGCGCTCGATCCACTCTGGCTCAATCGCCGCCACCGTGCGCGCATACACCTTGGTCGTCTCGACCTGCTCAGCCGACATGATCCACTTGGGCTTTGGCTTAAACAGAAAGGATCCAGGATGAATATGCAGTCGGGAGCCTCGAGCGCCTGTGTATTCACTTTGTTCCTGACGCAGACAGACATTGGACAACAATCCGGAAAGAAGGGCCTGGTGCAGGGCAGGATAGTCCGCAGGTGCAGAATTCAGCTTGAACTCGAACTCACCCTTGATCACCTCCAAAATCTGCCCATGCGTCTCGTGCCATTCCCGCATGCGCACAAAGGAGAGGAAGGAATCCCTGCAGTAACCCCTAATCTTGGCACGAGAAAGATGCTTCTTCTGCTCCTCGAAATCCTCCCATAGCTTCAGGAGCGAGACAAAATCAGACTTCTCGTCCTTGAACCGCGCATGCTTCTGATCAGCCTGCTGGCTTCGATCCTGTGGGCGCTCTCTTGGGTCTGGAACACTGAGGGCAGATACAATGATGGCCACTTCGCGAAGGCATCCCTCCTCCTGCGCGGCCAGCAGCATTCGGCCAAGTCTCGGGTCAATCGGGAGTCGAGACAGTCGCTTTCCGATGGCCGTCAGAACCCCCTTTTCATCCAGCGCGTTCAGTTCCTGAAGCGTTTTGAGGCCATCCCTGACCAGACGAATGTCCGGTGGCTCGACAAACGGGAAGCGATGAATATCCCCCAAACGCATGCCATGCATCTGCAGAATAACGGCAGCAAGGTTAGTCCTCAGAATCTCAGGATCGGTAAATTCATCTCTGTTTTGAAAATCCAGCTCAGAATAAAGCCGAATCGCAATCCCCGGACCTACACGACCGCATCGCCCAGAACGCTGATTAGCAGAGGCTTGGGAAATTCTTTCGATCGGCAGACGTTGAAGCTTGCTTCGATGGGAGTATCGACTGATTCGGGCATAGCCCGTGTCAATGACGGCCCGAATGCCGGGAACCGTGAGCGATGTTTCAGCCACATTGGTGGCGAGCACGACACGGCGACGCCCTGAAGGGCGAAACACCTTTTCCTGCTCGGATTCAGACAGCCTCGAATAAAGCGGCAGGATTTCGCAGGTCGCGGGGTGGTGTTTTCGCAAGGATTCCGTCGTTTCCCTGATTTCGCGCTCCCCACTCATGAAAATAAGAATGTCGCCGGACTGATCCCTCCAAAGCTCATCCACAGCATCGATGATCGCCTGCTGCTCGAGATTATCTGTTTCATCCCCCTCCTCAACTTCAACAGGTCGATACCGAATCTCAACCGGATAGGTCCGACCAGACACATTAATGATCGGAGCGTTGCCAAAATGCCGTGAGAACCGCTCTGGATCAATCGTTGCGGACGTGATGATGACCTTGAGATCAGGCCGCTTGGGTAATACCCAACGCAAATACCCTAAAAGGAAGTCGATATTAAGGCTACGTTCATGGGCTTCGTCGATGATCAGCGTGTCATATTCATCTAGAAATCGATCATGCTGAATTTCTGCGAGCAGAATCCCGTCCGTCATGAGCTTGATCAGGCCATCTGGACTGCTCTTGTCACGAAATCTAACCTTGTAGCCTACGGCCTCGCCAATCGGCTGCCCAAGCTCCTCGGCAATTCTCGCGGCTACTGTCCGTGCGGCGATACGCCTTGGCTGCGTATGCCCAATGACGCCCTTGGTACCTCTTCCCGCTTCAAGGCAGATCTTTGGAAGCTGAGTGGTTTTTCCTGATCCCGTTTCACCACAAACAATGATGACCTGATGGTTTAACAGCGCATCGAGAATTTCCTGCCGCTTTTCTGATACCGGAAGGTCGGGGTACGCGATCTTCGGCATCGAGGCAATACGCCGCGTGACCCGATCCTTTGATAGTTCAACTCGAGCCGAGAGCGCGTTGAAATCGCTCTGTACATCGTGTCCCGCCTTGTGCTCTGTTTCCAGCTTGTCGATGGCGCGCTTCAATCGGAACTGATCCCGACGGAAACACTCCCCAACCCGCTTTCTTAACGCTCTAAGATCCAGACTCATTTCTTATGTTGCGCTTGGCCAAATCAATCCCCATGTATACCGAAGCTCGAAGGAGATTTCCATCCAGGCTTCACTGATTCAAAATGCCACAGGAACAAATAACTCATTGCCATCATGACCATCAGAACCCTTCCGCCCCAGTTGATCAATCAGATTGCCGCCGGAGAAGTCGTCGAAAGACCGGCCTCCGCTATCAAGGAACTGATTGAGAATGCCCTTGACGCCGGAGCCGACCGCATCGAAATTGAAATCGAGCAAGGCGGCCTCGGACTCATGCGCGTTCGCGACAATGGGTGCGGGATCAGCAAGGAGGAGTTGCCCTTAGCACTCTCCCGTCATGCCACCAGCAAGATTGCTTCACTGGAAGATCTTGAAAAAGTCATGACCATGGGGTTTCGGGGAGAAGCTTTACCCAGCATCAGTTCGGTCTCACGCATCACACTTACGTCCAGGCCCAAAGGAATGGCTCATGCCTGGCAGATTCAGACCGATGGTGGCGAGAGGCATTTTGACATCACTCCAGCATCTCACCCTGAAGGCAGCAGTGTTGAGGTCAGAGATCTTTTCTACAACACTCCGGCACGACGTAAGTTTCTTCGCTCGGAAAAAACCGAATTTCAGCACATTGAGACCTTGGTAAGGAGAATGGCCCTCGCGCGAATGGATGTGGGCTTTGTCCTGACCCATAACCAAAGAAATGTTCTGCAACTCACTCCCAACCCGGCCCCATCAGATGCACCTCGCCGACTAGCCGCCATTCTGGGACAGGACTTTCTGGAGCAAAGCATACCGATCGAACATCAGGCGTCCGATCTCAGGCTTCATGGCTGGATTGGACTTCCCACTTTTTCACGTAGCCAACCCGATCAACAATATTTTTACGTGAACGGACGACTGGTTCGGGATAAGGTCGTGAATGTCGCGATTCGACAGGCTTATCAGGACGTTCTTTACCATGGTCGGCACCCGATCTACGTTCTGCATCTTGAGCTTGATCCGGCTCAGGTTGATGTCAATGCCCACCCGACAAAGATGGAAGTCCGGTTTCGCGAGAATCGACTCGTTCACGACTTTCTTTTCAGCAGCATTCATCGGTCGCTCGGAAGTTCATCCGCCGGCAGCATGCTGGATGTTTCGATTTCCGCTTCCCAGATCAACGCCATTACAGATCAGGGGACTAACCGTGAACCTTATCCAAGATCTCCCGGGGGAGCTCCGCGCAACTTCGAACAGGAACGTTCAATCCCTTACCCTCGTGAGCGGCAGGGCCAACTCTCTCTCGATACACCCAGTCTGATTGGCGCCTATGATCGATTGCTGAATCCGACTTCACCAGCTTCCCCGACATCCTTCGCTGAAGCCCAGGACCATTTGCCTCTGGGCTCGGCACTGGCCCACCTCCATGGTGCATTTATCCTTGCTGAAAATGCTCAAGGGTTGGTGCTCGTGGATGCTCATGCTGCTCATGAACGGGTGACCTATGAAAAGCTGAAGAGCCAACTTCAGGACGGAAATGTGCCGTCACAAACGCTTCTTCTCCCGCTCAGCATCGAAGTCAGTGCCCGAGAAGCGGATGCAGCAGAAGAACATCAGTCCACGCTAGAGGGCTTAGGCCTCGAACTTCGCCGCTCGGGGCCATCAAGCATTCTCGTTACAGCTCTGCCTGCGCTGTTACCCGTTTGCGAAGCCGAACAGCTGGTGAGAGATCTTCTGGCAGATTTCTCACATCAGGGGCAAAGTCGCAGGCTTGAAGAAACATTAAATCAGGTGCTTGCCACGATGGCGTGTCATGGCTCCGTCCGAGCCAACAGAACGCTGTCCATTCCGGAAATGAATGCTCTTTTGCGCGAAATGGAAACCACTGAGCGGAGCGGGCAATGCAATCATGGGCGCGCCACCTGGATACAACTTAGCCTCCAGGATCTCAATGCTTTCTTCCAACGGGGGCGCTGACTCAGACCGGGAGTGATTCGTAGTCGGGATACCACTGGTTTGCCGACACCGCTTCGCGCAGTTCCGCTTCGGATGCAGGAGGTGCCACACCATCCTCGACAGCCTGAAGAGCCACAGCCAAAGCGATTTCCAATGCGACGTCACGCGCATGAGACAGTTGTGGAAGAAGAGGCGCTGAAGGATCTTGAATAGCCGGTGACAATTCACCCAGTCTCTCTGCTGCAGCGATAAGCATAGTGTCTGTTACCCGATTGGCCCGAGATGCCACCAATGCCAGGCCTATGGCCGGAAAGATATAAACGTTGTTGCACTGCGCAATCGGTTTACGGCCACCGTCCCACATGACGGCATTAAAGGGTGAGCCTGAGGCAATGAGCGCTTTGCCACGCGTCCATGCGAGGAGATCTGAAGGATTTGCCTCGGAACGACTGGTTGGATTGGAAAGAGGAAAGATGATGGGGCGATCAACCTTAGAAGCCATGGTTTCGATGATCGACTTGGTGAATGCCCCGGTGACCGTCGATAACCCGATGAGCACCCTCGCATCAATGCGACCGATCACCTCAGCGAGATCAACGTTTGCTCCCTGATGTCCCCAACCGGAAATTTCCGCAAAAGCTCGTGCATAAACCCTTTGTTCTGGAAGGAGATCTGTCCGCGCATCGTGCAAAAGACCATCCTTGTCGATCATGTAGAACCTTCGACGCGCTTCATCTTCCGATAAGCCCTGCTTCACCATCGCAGCCCTAAGATAATCAGCAACGCCTACGCCTGCAGAGCCTGCTCCAAGAAAGACAATCGTCTGATCCTTGATGCTTTCGGCCTTGATGTTTACTGCGCTGAGAACAGCACCCAAGGCAACAGCTGCTGTTCCTTGAATATCATCATTGAACGTCAGGAGTTCGTCGCGATAACGATTCAACAAGGGCCGCGCATGAGGGGTTGCAAAGTCTTCCCACTGAAGGCAAACCTCAGGCATCTCTTCTTTGACCGCAACAACGAACTCATCCAAGAAATCGTCATAGTCCTTGCCCGTAATCCGCTCGTGGTGCCACCCCACATACAAGGGGTCATTCAACCGTTCCCGGTTGTTGGTCCCCACATCAAGAATGATCGGAAGGGTCCTTTCAGGATGGATGCCACCAATCAGGGTATAGAGCGATAGCTTTCCGATCGGGATGCCCATGCCGCCCGCGCCTTGATCCCCAATTCCCAAAATACGTTCACCATCCGTCACGACAATGACATCAATATCTGCAACCGGTCGATTGGCCAAAATGGTCCGTATATTTCCCCGATTAGGATAGGAAATAAAAAGCCCTCGGGGTCTGCGATAGATATGACTGAACTGCTCGCAGGCCAATCCAACCGTAGGGGTGTATACGATCGGCAGCATCTCCTCAATATGTCCGAGCAAGAGACGATAGAAAAGAACTTCATTCGTGTCCTGAAGTTGCCTCAGGAAGATATGACGCTGAAGATCATCCTGGGCCTCGAGAAATGCACCATATGCTCGCGCCACTTGTTCTTCAATCGTATCAATATGGGGCGGCAACAAACCTCTCAGTCCGTAAAGATCCCG
>CAYFOC010000067.1:0-8666 GCA_964344615.1 uncultured Methylococcus sp. | reverse complement strand
CAAGGGCGCCCAGCTGGCAAAAGGTCCTTCGATGGTGATGGAAGGACACTGATACTGGTATCGGAACAACCGATGAGAAGGGCACAGCGTGAAGGCTTGAAGCCGCTTTGAACGCTCTCAAGCTGGCCTTAACGGGAACCGTGAGGGGGGGATGGATCTTCTTGGCAGAATTTCCCCTCCTGCGATGTATCCCTTGAAGAACTTGCGGGGGGAGAAGGGTGCCTTCGGCCGCTAGGCTTGGTTTCCTTTCTCATTGATCCGGAGATTTCAGATGGCCAGTACCCATCCCAGACCCTACAGCCGTCCTGTTCTTGAACGCACACTGATCCTTAAAAGTGAACAGGCCCAGCGCATCATGGCCCGGGAGGGAGATCGTGTGATGCGTTCGCTCCATGCCATTGCGGTGGTCTTCCGGGCAACCCTGCCCGGTGAAACCGTCGATGCCCTGGAACGCGAATCCGGTGCTCTGATTGATGAGGCGGCCGAAGCCATTGCAGCAGAGATCGCAAGGGTCTCGGCCATTCGTGAAACCGAGGGGGTGGATCTTCGACCCGATTACAGTCACCCGGGCGAAATTCCGGTCAGGATCCTGTGTCCGCGGGCGCATGATTTCATTGCCATGATCGAAGGGCTCGATGAATTGATGATCCTGGTGGACAGTCTCTGGCTTTCTGGATGGCTGACCAATCGCAACCGCTCCGAAGCAGCGTATCAATGGCAACAACGGATTCTGAGAATCGCCCGCAAGATTGCAGCGATTGAAACGACGGTAAGGTCTGGACTTCGGGGAGGCGTCGAGGCAGAAGAGGAACCTGAGCCTGAAGCCTCGAACGACCTTCCTCTGATTGAAGATGCGGTACCAGAGATGGCCCTGAGGACTGTGGGTTAAACAGATCCCGATCTGGGCAGAATGCTCCTTGGGACATGGAGATGGCCTCGGTGTTATCCTTGGGATCCATTTCCATTGGCATGAAGTCAGTCCGGGATCATCCACAAGGGGGTTCCCCGGCGTGTTCGGCTTTTGCCTTCGCCATCATTTCACCAGGGCATGCTCCGGGTCCTTTTGTTTCTTCCCTTCGGATGGGTCGCCTTTTGTCTCGCGCTTACCCTGAGCGCGTGTGGCGGCGGCGTCATCACGACGGTCGGTCCCGACTACGCGACGCCTGAAAACCCGGCGGCCAAGACCTGGCTTGCCGGGTCTTCGGCTTCGTCCGACGATCCTGCCGCGATGCCGGCCGATCTCAAGACCTGGTGGAAACAGTTCAATGACCCCGAGCTCTTCCGCTTTCTGACCGCGGCGCAACGTGTCAGCAGCTCCGTGGGTGATGCACGAGCGCGCATCGAGGAGGCCCGGGCGGGGGTGGTCACGGCGAATTCGCAGGGCCTTCCCAAGCTCGACAGCCAGACGGACATGCTGAAGGCGAGAACCACCTTCGGTACACCCCCCTTCGATTGGACCCGCTATCAGGTCGGCCTTCAGGCCAATTGGGAAATCGACCTTTTCGGAGGTCTCGCTCGCCAGCGGGAGGCGACCAGCGAGCTTTTGGCCCAGCGCCACAGTGCCTGGCACGATGCCCGGGTTTCCCTGGCGGTCGAAGTGGCCAATGCGTATGTCGAATTTCGCTACTGTCAGACCCTGATGCAGATCGACCAGCAGGACGCGGTTTCGCGCGGCCAATCGGCCCATCTTGTTGATATCGCCGGCCGGGCCGGGTTGCGTCCACCGGCCGATGTGGCGCTGGCCCATGCCTCATTCGCTGAAAGCGAGGAAACCCTGATCCGTCAGCAGGGGCTGTGCGAGCGGGCCATCAAGGGTCTGGTGGCCTTGACGGGACTTTCGGAAGCCGAAGTGCGCTACCGGCTGACCTCAAAATCCGAAGATCAGGCACGGTTGCCTCATCCGCCTCCCTTCCGTCTGAAAGGCCTTCCGGCAGATACCCTGCTGCAGCGCCCTGATGTAGCCCAGGCGGAAGAGCAGGTGGCCGAAGCCAGCGCCCGTATCGGTGTGGAGGAAGCCAAGCGCTATCCAAGGCTCAGCCTGACCGGGAACATCAC
The DNA here is from genome assembly GCA_964344615.1 of uncultured Methylococcus sp. GTDB lineage: Bacteria > Pseudomonadota > Gammaproteobacteria > Methylococcales > Methylococcaceae > UBA6136. The sequence continues at coordinate 6,611 of CAYFOC010000067.1, read as the reverse complement.
GCCCCAGTTGCAGACGGTGAGTGGCATGAGCGCGCTCAGCATGTATGGGGCTGGCGCCCAGACGGCATCGACGTATTTCGCCAATACCTGGTCCTACGGTCCGACCCTGACCATGCCGATCTTCGATTCCGGCAAGCGTCTTGCCGATGTCGAAGCCGCCAGAATCCAGTTCGAGGCCGCCAAGACCCGCTTTCAGTCGATCGTCAGGACCGCGGTGAAGGAAGTCGAGACGGCGCTGGTCAGACTCAAGACCACGGAAGGTCGTTTGCCGAAGGCCCGGGCAGCCCTTGAGGGCTATGCGCGAAACTTCAAGGCCACGGATCATCTTTACCGAGCCGGGTTCGGTAATCTTCTGGAGCTTGAGCAGGCGCGTCGTCAGATGCTGTTTGCGCGTCGGACGCTGGCTGATCTTGAACAGGAAGAGGTATCGGCCTGGATCGCCCTGTACCGGGCCGCCGGAGGGGGCTGGCATGATCCGGAAGGACATGCCCCGGCCATCCCGCTTTATGATGATCCCCAAAATCCCGTGTTCTCAAGTCCACGCAAGGAACAGAAATCGTGAAGAGTGCCTGGTTGAATCGATGGCCTGCCCGGATGCGTTGGGGCGCCTTGCTGATCCTGTTTTTAGGGATGGTGATCCTTCTTCGCCAGTGCCTTGGACCGGATGAAAAGGAGACGTCGGCCCCTTTTCAGAAAGCGGCCCTGAGTGTCGAAACCGTACAGCCGACCCTTGCCGAGATCCCGCTGACCCTGAGTGCCAATGGTTCGATCACGGCCTGGCAGGAATCGGTAATCAGTGCCGAACTCACCGGCATCCGGCTGACGGACATCCTGGCTCAGGTGGGCGATCGGGTCAAAAAGGGCCAGGTGCTGGCGCTTTTTGACCGGGAACGCGTTGCTTCAGATCTTGAGAACAGCGAGGCGGTGCTGGCAGAAGCCGAGGCGACGCTCAGGGAAGCCAAGGAAAACGCACAGCGTGTTCGGGACATCATCGATGAAGGCGCACTGAGCCAGCTTCAGGCCGGACAATACCTGACGGCGGAAAAGACGGCCGAAGCCCGGATGCGGGCAGCTCGGGCACAGGTCGAAATCCAGAAGCTCCGGATGCGTCATACGCAGGTCATCGCCAATGATGATGGCGTCGTGACCCAACGCACGGCGACCCTTGGCAGTGTCACCAACGAAGGGCAGGAACTCTTTCGGATGATTCGGCAGAACCGTCTCGAATGGCAGGCCGAGGTCACGTCCACGGAGTTGCCAAGAATCAGGGCAGGGCTCCCGGTCGAGATTCGGGTCCCGGATGTCGGAAATCTTCAGGGCGTGGTCCGCATGGTGGGGCCGGGGCTGGATCAGGCGAGTCGTTTCGGTATCGTCTACGTGGATTTGCCATCGGCGGCGGAGAAGGGATTTCGGCCGGGCATGTATGCGCATGGCGACTTCAGGATCGGGATCTCAGACGGGTTAATGATCCCGCGCAGTGCCATTCTGTTTAGAGACGGATACAGCTTCGTGTTCCGCGTGGTGGGCACGGAGGGTGAATTCGGGCGGGTGGAAGAGATCAAGATCGAACTTGGACGTTCGGTCGGTGAGCTACTGGAAGTCAGCGAAGGACTCAAGGCCGAGGATCGTCTGGTGCGGGCGGGCGCTGCCTTCCTCGCCGATGGCGATCGGGTCAGGATTCTTCCGTGAATTTTTCCGCCCAGAGCATCAAGACCCCGCTGCCGGCGGTCATGCTGTTCGTCGTTCTGACGCTTGCAGGACTCTACTGCTTCAAGGTGATGAAGATCCAGAATTTTCCGGATCTTGATTTTCCGACGGTGACCATTACGGCTAGCCTTCCGGGTGCATCGCCGCCGCAGCTTGAGAGCGAGGTGGCCCGCAAGATCGAAAATTCGGTAGCGACCCTGCAGGGGCTCAAACACACCACGACGCAGATTCTGGATGGCGTCGTCACCGTGACGCTTGAATTCAGGCTGGAAAAACCGCTTGAGGAAGCGCTCGACGACACCCGTTCCGCGGTTGGAAAAATCCGGGCGGATCTTCCCAGTGACCTGCGTGATCCTGTCGTCACCAAGCTGGATGTGGTCGGTGCGCCGATCCTGGCCTATACGGTGGCTTCGAAGGACCGGGATGAAGAATCCCTGTCCTGGCTGGTGGATGACGTGATGGTCCGTAAGCTATTGGCTGTGCCGGGGGTCGGTGCCGTGAACCGAGTGGGCGGCGGCAATCGGGAAATCGCGATCCGGCTGGATCCTCTCAAACTTCAGTCCCTTGGCTTGAGTGCGGCCGATGTCTCGCGGCAGATTCGACTGATTCAGCGAGAAGGCGCCGGTGGCCGCGCTGAAATCGGTGGCGGCGAGCAGCCGGTCAGGACGCTTGCAACCTTGTCGAGAGCCGACGAATTCAAGGCCATGCCGATTGTCCTTCCGGATGGCCGCCGTATCGAACTCGATCAGCTGGCAACGATCGAGGACACCGTCGCTGCGCACCGGAGTCTTGCGCTCCTCAATGGTGAGCCCGTGGTCGGCTTTGAGGTCAGCCGCAGTCGGGGAGCCAGCGAAGTGGAAGTCGGCGCCGGCGTTCGCCGGGTACTGGCCGAACTGGTTGCCGAAGATCCTGATCTTGCGATCACCGAGGCCTTTGATTTCGTTTCGCCGGTGCAGCAGGAATTTGATGCCTCGATGGCCCTTCTCTATGAGGGGGCGGCGCTGGCGGTCGTTGTGGTCTGGCTCTTTCTCCGTGACTTCCGGGCGACCTTTGTATCGGCTGTAGCGCTGCCGCTTTCGGCCATTCCGACCTTCATCGGGATGTATGCCCTCGGCTTCAGTCTCAATGTGGTGTCCCTGCTGGCGCTGTCGCTGGTGGTCGGCATCCTGGTGGATGATGCCATTGTCGAGGTTGAAAACATTGTCCGCCACCTTCGGATGGGCAAGACGCCCTACGAGGCGGCCATGGAGGCCGCCGAGGAGATCGGCCTCGCGGTGGTCGCAACGACCTTTGCCCTGATTGCCGTCTTTCTTCCTACGGCCTTCATGAGCGGCGTCGTCGGACGTTTCTTCAAGCAGTTCGGCTGGACCGCTGCGCTGGCTGTCTTTGCCTCCCTGGTGGTTGCACGGTTGCTGACACCCATGATGGCGGCCTACCTGATGCGCCCGACCCGGCCTGAGTCCAAGGATAAGGGATGGGTCATGCCGCTTTACCTTGAGACGGTTCGGCGCTGTCTCAACCATCGCTGGCGGACCTTGTTTGGAACGACCGTCTTTTTCATCGGATCATTGATGCTGATTCCCCTGTTGCCGCAGGGTTTCATTCCGGCCGATGACAATTCTCAGACACAAGTTTTTGTCGAACTCCCTCCGGGAGCGACCATCGAACAGACCCGGGCCGGTGCGGAGATGGCGCGGCGTCTCCTCTTGGACATCCCTGAGATCCGAACGGTCTATACCACCATGGGGGGCGGCAATGCCGGGAGCGATCCCATGGCCGGACCCGCTGAAGCCGAGGTCAGAAAGGCAACGCTGACCATCACCCTTGCAGGACGAAAGGAACGCTCCGTTCGAAAGCAGGTGATCGAAACGGCGATCCGTCAACGTCTTGAACGCTTGCCCGGGGTTCGGACCAAGGTCGGTCTTGGGGGGTCGGGTGAAAAATACATCCTGACCCTGAGTGGCGAGGATCCTGCGCTCCTTTCGAGAGTGGCACGGGATGTCGAGCGGGACCTTCGAACAGTCCCGGGGATCGGCAGCATCGCTTCCAGTGCGGCCCTGAGTCGTCCTGAAATTGCGGTACATCCCGATTTCGAGAAGGCGGCGGATCTTGGAGTCACCTCAGCGGCCATCGCGGAAACCCTCAGGATCGCAACGCTTGGAGACTATGACTGGTCCTTGCCGAAGCTCAATCTCGATCGGCGACAGGTGCCGGTCATGGTGCGACTGAATGAATCGGGGAGGAGCGACCTTGATGTTCTGGCACGTCTTCCGGTTCCTTCGGCCAAGCCAGGGGTCGGTGCCGTGCTTTTGGGGCAGGTGGCTCATCTCGAACTCTCCAGCGGTCCTCAGGTGATTCGCCGTTTTGACCGGATCCGTAACATCAATTTCGAGATTGAGTTGTCAGGCATGCCGCTGGGGGAGGTGACCCAGGCGGTGGACAAGCTTCCAAGCCTTCGACAGCTTCCCCCGGGCATTCATCGGGTCGATGTCGGGGATGCTGAAATGATGGCAGAACTCTTCGGGAGTTTCGGTCTTGCGATGTTCACCGGAATTCTCTGCATATTCGTGGTGCTGGTGCTGCTCTTTAAGGATCTGATCCAGCCGGTCAGTATTCTGGCTGCGCTTCCTACCGCATTTGGTGGCGGCTTCGTGGCCTTGCTGCTGGCCGGCAAGGCGCTTTCCATGTCTTCCTTGATTGGTCTCGTGATGCTGATGGGGATCGCCGTGAAGAATTCGATCCTGTTGGTCGAATACGCGATTGTCGCTCGACGGGATCATGGCCTGGATCGCTTTGAGGCGCTCATTGATGCCTGCAGCAAGCGGGCAAGGCCTGTGGTCATGACGACCATCGCCATGGGCGCCGGCATGCTGCCCATCGCTCTGGGACTGGGTGAATCGGATCCCTCGTTCCGAAGTCCGATGGCTTATGCGGTTCTGGGTGGACTCGTGACCTCGACGGTGCTGAGCCTTATCGTGATTCCCCCGGTCTTCACCATTCTGGATGATGGCAAGACCTTGATGGCGCAGGGGGCACGATGGCTCGGGCAGCGACTTGAAAGCTTGCCGGTCTTTCGCCTCTGATTTTTTCGGGGCAAAAAAAAGCCGCGCGAGCGATGCTCTAGCGCGGCGGAGGAGGAGTCATTGATTTGCACAACGGGGATAGGTTATTGCACCTCATCCATAAGGTCCAATCAGAAATATCTATCAAAATAAGAAGGAAAATTTATAAGAAGGCCGCAGCCGGTCAGGGAGATACCGACTGCGGTTAAGAGTACCCTGGGCCAAGCCAGCAATCGACGCCTAAAGCTCGCGTGTTGCCCGGTTCGGAATTTTCAGGTCACCGGATTTATTCGATCACCAGACGGGAACTACGGATGCTGGCTTTGGGGAGCGTGAGGGTCAAGACACCATCCTGATAGCGGGCCTTTGCAGCGCTCTGGTCAATCTCGACAGGAAGCTTGAAGGTTCGGTTCACGGAGCCGACATAGCGTTCGGCATGCAGAACCTTCCCATCCTCAATCTTCCGATCTTCCTGACGAATCTCAGCCGAGACGCTCACCTGATTGCCATCGATATTCACCTGAATGTCGTCGCGCCTCACACCCGGAAGGTCCGCGTGGACGATGAAGTCAGGACCTGATTCCTGTACGTCAATTCGGAGTTGCTCAGCCTTGGGAAGGGAATCACCGTGCAAGGGCCTGATGAAATAGCCAGACGGCAGATCCTTGAAAACATCTTCAAAAAAAGTGCGTGGAATCACTGCGCTCATGCGTTTCTACCTCGTGATGGGGGATCGTGCTGATCCCGTTACAAGGGGGGATATAGGGGAGCAATATCTGAATTCAAGAGACACAAAAAAGGCGCCCTGAAGTGATCAAGGCGCCCTCGTTTTAAACCGACAGAAATGGGATGGGTCAGTCCTGACCGCACACCAGACTGAAGGCCAACTTCTTGTCTGCATTGGCATCAGGTCCCTGGATCGACTGCCACTGGTTGTCGAGCGGGTACGTAATGGGTTTCTGCGGCTTGGCCTTCTTGAAGGTGTGGACGATGGTGACGCTGGAATCCCTGTAGAACCGATGGGCACAATCGTAATCAACGAGCATGGTGGTCTGTACGCGTGAGGCGTCTGAATACGTCGTATTGTCAGTCGTCTTGGTATGGACGATGAGGCCATCTATGCCTGTCCGCTCGACGGCTACGATCCGCACCATCGAATCATCGGTCAGTTCGCGCAGAACGTGTGGCGCTTCGATGATCTTCTCCGATCGTTTTCCGATAGGGGCTTCCGCGGTCATCGGTACCTGAGTGGCGCAGCCTGCAAAAAAGGGCAGGAGGGTAAGGATGATAAGACTTCTGGAGTTCAAGGCAGGCCTCTTAAGGGGTGGAACGGGGAATCAAGTCCCGGCATTCGATTTGTGATCGGCGATTGTATCCCCTCTATTGTGACTGATGTGTGACAAGGAGAGAATTCTCATCGGGAATTTTCCGAAAGCCCTTTTTTGATGGGGCGAGCGGCAGAATTTCTTTAAAATGCGCCCTCAAGCAGTGATGCTTTATTTTCTCAGTCGGGATTACATCGATGATAGAGATGGATGAAATGGCCTGGCGACAGGGCTATGCCGCTGGAATCAGAAACGCACCGGCAGCGGCAAATCCCTATTACCGCCACGAATCACGTTGTCTGGACTGGCTGGTCGGTCTGAACGACGGTCGCATCGAACGCGCACGTGCTGAAGCGGAAGACCGGCCGATTCGCCTTCCTGATCGACGCACGTTCAAAGGGAGATCGAAAGGCGAAGGGGAAGATCCTGAAGCGTCCTGAGGGCTGGCCAGTTATATCGGAACCACAACATGCCTATCTTTGAACGTTCGAGAGATCACCTTGCCGTCAGTCGCATG
>CAYFOC010000066.1:0-8681 GCA_964344615.1 uncultured Methylococcus sp. | reverse complement strand
TGACTTCGGCCGGCTTGGCGCTGAAGGTCTTCATGAATTCGCACTCCAATACAAATGCTTTGCCTGAAAAGGCGGAAATTCTATTCCTAAACTTCGCCGGAGACAACCCCCGACAAACTTTAGAGTTTAGCCGGCTATTCTAACCTATTTTTTCCTCTTTGAACTCAGGTACCAATTTTTGCAGCAGTGACAGGAGTTCGACCTCATTAAATTGGTCCACCTCAGTCTCGATACGCGTGATCATTGAACTGATCTGATCAAGATCCTGGCCCACCGATCGCGCCAACAAAAGCTTACGATGAGGAGTAGGCATTGGCTTCTCTGCCTCTAGAAACAACTCCTCCGTGAGCTTTTCGCCCGGACGAAGCCCCACAAACTCAATATCGACATCCTGACCGATTCTCTTGCCGGAGAGACGGATCATTTGTTCTGCAAGATAACGGATCAGGATAGGCTCCCCCATATCCAGAACAAAGATCTCCCCACCCTGCCCCACGGATGCGGCTTGCAAAATTAATTGGCAGGCTTCCGGGATGGTCATGAAATATCGTGTCACCTCAGGATGCGTTACCGTCACTGGGCCGCCTGCCTGTATTTGCTCACGAAAAAGCGGGACCACACTCCCTGCAGAATCCAGAACATTCCCAAACCGCACGGTGATGAATCGGGTCTTGCCCAAGGCATTCAAACCCTGAACCAATTTTTCCGCTGCTCTCTTGGTCGCACCCATTACATTAGTTGGACGAACGGCCTTATCGGTAGAGATCAAGACAAATTCCCGCACCCCCCACTCCAATGCGGCCTCAGCCATGATTCGGGTACCCAGAACATTGTTTCGAATCGCCTGCCGCACTTGCCCCTGTAACAACGGCACATGCTTATAGGCCGCTGCGTGGAAAATCACATCAGGATTTGAAACATCCATGGCATGACGAACAGCAATACGATCCGTGACATCCCCAAGCACAGCCCTAAATCGAATATTCGGCCATCCCCTCTTGATATCCTGCTCAATCCGATAGAGATTGAACTCACACTGTTCGTACACCGTAAGCTCTGCGGGCGCAAAGCTTGCAATTTGACGGCACAACTCAGACCCAATAGATCCGCCGCCCCCCGTAACCAGAACCCTTGCTCCTGCGATCGTTTCCTGAACAACCGTTCGCTGTAACGTCACAGGCGAACGCCCAAGGAGGTCCTCAATCGAAACCTCTCGCAAATCCCCAGACATCTGATCCGACAACATATTCTGCACAGATGGCAGGGTCAGAAAGGGAACACCAGCCTCACTTAGAATGCCTACAATCCGTTGCATCTGACGATCCGTAGCCGACGGAAGAGCAATCAGGACCACCTCAATATCAAAAGCCTTAACAAGGTCTGGGATCCGTTCGCACCCACCCCTGACACGGACCCCATGTATTTCGCTTCCTTTTTTCCCGGGATCGTCATCAACCAGCACAACGGGATAAAACTGAGTCACTCGCTCCCTAAGAAGATCCCTGACCAAGAGCTCTGCGGCACGCCCCGCGCCAACCACAAGGGCTCGCTGACCCTCCTTCAGCATGACTCCCCGGTCTTTCCACATGCGATAGATCATGCGCGGCCCTGACAAAAGGAGCCCCAATAACATGACATAAAGCGGAAGGACAGAACGCGGCACCCACAGCATGCGGGTGTAAAGATGGAGAGTCACTGCGATCAACAAAACCCCCAAAATGACGGCCTTGGTGATCCTCATCAGATCGGGCAGCGAAGCAAATCGCCAGACTCCGCGATATAAACCCAGACGCGAAAAAACGATGACCTGAATGACCAAGACGATAGGGAGCGCACTGAGCGCCGAATCTACGTATTGCTGTGGTGGCAATGTGAGATTAAACCGAAGCCAATAGGCTCCAAGCCATGCCAGCACCACCATCAAAAGATCATGAATGAAGACCAACGTCCTCAGCCTAAGCTTATGCGGAATCACGAATAACCTCATTAAGGCCGCCCGGCGCCCAGCCGGTAAGCGACGTACAAAAGGGGCGCCAGAGCAATCGACAGAAGCCAAAGCTCATACTGCGGCCAAAAGAAAGCCGCTGAAGCCAAAGGAAAGAGCCAACAAAGATTGATAAAGAGAACGCCCAAGGTCACAACACGATGGCTACCGTAACGGCGGCTAGCATGCTGGTAGGCATGAGATCGATGGGCCTGATACCAACGCTCCCCTCGCAAAAGCCGGATCACCAGCGTAAGGGTGGCATCAACCAAGAAGATGCCACTCAAGATGACCCAAACAGCCAAGGACAGGCCATCGGTAAGGCTGCTGTAAAGCATGATGGTGGCCAACAGAAAACCCAACACCCCACTACCCACATCCCCCATAAAAATGCGTGCGGGAGGCCAGTTCCAGACCAAAAACCCGAAGGTTGCCCCGAAGGTAGCGATCAAAACCAGCACCTCAGAGGAATGCGATGGATCAGACCAGCCCACCAGAAGACAGGATGCCGCGAACGCAATGAAGGAGACTTCCACGCCTTCAATCCCGTCAATCCCGTCCATGAAGTTAAAGAGATTCAACAGCCAGGTCAGAAAAAGGATGCCGAGCGGAACGCCAAGCCACCCCAGAAAGAGAAGGCGCCCGGCAACCCTTAGGTGATCCGCACCCCCAAAGACGAAAAGTACCCACGCCGCCACCAAAAGCTGCACCAAAAACCGCCATCGAGCCGGCACGTCGCCGTGGTCATCGATCAGGCCAATTACAGCAAGCGGGACACAGGCCAACAACGCGAGCCCCAGAGAAAAAGGGATGAGACCTTGCCAGGCACCCAATGGCAAAGCGATTGCGAGAAGCAACACGACAGCAAGGCCACCTCCACGCGGAGTCGGTTGCGTATGGGAGCTTCTGGCATTGGGCACATCCAGCAGTCGAATCAGCGCGTAATGCCTCACCCAGCCCGTCAAGAAGAAGGCAAGTACCGCAAGAACCCCAAAAACGCCGATCAATTGAGCCATGAGCAACGATTACTCCTCAAAAACCTCATGCGCGAGATCAGAGGCTGCCTCCAGAACTGAGCGAATTTCCTTGTAGAGCACACGGGCAGATTTGGGTGGCGCGGCCCGTTCCCGCTCCTTGCGAGCATCCCTTAGAAGCTGCCTTAATTTTTGACGATCAGCCTGAGGAAACTCTCCTACAAAGGCATTCACAGCCCCATCACCATCCCCAAGAATTCTGTCTCGCCACATTTCGCTTTGATGCTGAAGACGAATCAGGTCGACAGACTCTCCGCGCAAGGCAGACAGTCCTTCCCGAATGGGACCAGAATCCATCGATCTCAACACTTTCCCGATATATTTTTTTTGCCGCAAAAGCCCGCCGTGAGCGGTGATCGTCTGACCAACGAGAACTGCCTCCATCAAATTCTCGGGAAGATCCAGCGTTTCCAACTGCTGGCGGCTCAACCGCATCAACTCCTCCCCAAGATCCTGAAGCGCATTGCTATCACGCTTCCGCCGAGATTTACTCGGACCACGGACGTTAAACAGCTCCTCTTCTTCATATTCGAACTCAAGATCTGTCATGACCGTCCTCTGATGCAAAACTCACCTCAACCTCCCGCTCACCCAGAAACCACATTCTCACTTCAGACCTTGGCTCGCGGGCCATATTTTTGGGCTGCCTGCTTGCAGAACGCATCGACCATTGATGCGCCAGCCTCCCGAAAGAATCCCCCAAATGCCATTCCCATGAGGCTATTGGAAAACTCAAAATCAAGTCGAAAGCTGATCTCACTGCCCGATTCACGATAGGGCTTAAAACTCCAGACCCCTCGTAACTTCTTGAATGGACCGTCGACCAAGTTCATGTGAATAGCCTTACCGACATCCATCGTATTTTCTGTCGTAAACGAGAGACTCAACTTTCCCTTTGCCATCGTGATCGTGGCCTTGAGCTTTTCAGGCGAGGCTTCGATCAGGCGGACCGCCGAACACATCGGAATATAGGATGGATAAGAAGAGACATCGTTGACCAAGTCGTACATTTCCTCCGGCGTGTAATTCACGCGAGCACTGGTGGAAACCGTTGGCATGATTGAAACCCTTGTAACAAGAAATGACGAGAACCCCGGCAGGCGCGTCTTCGAGGCATGCAAGCGCATCATTCTATCCTGTGAAAGGCCTCTATTCCTCTCTGTTCACCTGCATTCATGACGGCTTTAGACGTCCAAGCTATAATCAACCTCCGCGAGACCCGACATGATCTCGGAATACTCGCGCCTTGCCCCGGTAGCTCAGCTGGATAGAGCATTCCCCTCCTAAGGGAAAGGCCACACGTTCGAATCGTGTTCGGGGCGCCAATTTATCAGGGTTCGCAGTCCGCCAAGAGCACGTCTGCAGCGCTTCAATGAATGCCCGCATACCGCTCACCTCACGCGCACTCAGCACCCTACCCGTTCAACGAAAGAGCTGAACCAAGATGCGAGGCCTCATGTCCTTTCAACGAATATTACTGGCCCTGCTCCTTGGCTTCGCAGTGATGCCAGCGACTGAGGCAGCAAGCAATGCCCCGGCGGCCCCTTCCATTGAAGAAGAGGCCAAGACGTTGATACAGGCCATGAGCGATTATCTTCGGTCTGCCAAAAGTTTTAGTTTCAAGGCCGAGGTCCAGTTCGACGACCTCCTCCCTTCCGGGCAAAAAATCACCTTCTCCGCCCAAAACTCCATCAGCCTCCTTCGGCCCCACGGGATCTATTCCGACCACCACTCCGATTCAGGTGACCGTCGGTTCTGGTACAACGGTCGTGAAATTTGCCTTCTTGACCCTCACAACAACACCTACGCGACAGAAGCATTCAACGGGAACACCGATAAAGCGCTCGATCACATGAGCAAAGTTCTCCGATTCACCCCTCCCCTTGCGGATTTTCTTTATGAAAACCCTGGCAAAGCCCTGACTGGGCGATCGATTCAAGGGTTTGTCGTTGGAAAAAGCACAGTCAATGGGATTCTTACGACTCATTTGGCATTTGTGAATGAATTCACCGACTGGCAGATCTGGATTCAGGACGACAAAATCCCGCTGCCTATTCGCTTCAGCATTACGTATAAAACCATCAAGAATTCACCTCAGTACATTGCCACATTCTCGGACTGGGATTTCACCTCCCGACTCCCTGAGTCGCTGTTTCAGCCATCCATACCCAAAGGCTCTACAAAGCTTCCTTTCCTGAAGGAATCAGAGGCCCTCAAATCACATCAGTCCCTGCCCAAGCAAAACTGAGAAACTCGCCATGGCCATTAGCACACATAAAAAGACGCGAACCCATCCGTTACGTGTCATCTCGTTTGTCACATCTCTAGGCTGCGCACCCATTCTCCTCGCGCATGGGTTCGGCGGCGAACATATGGGTGGCTTCGGCGAAAGGTCGGGGGGCGGAGCGTTCGGTGGTGGCGGGTTTGGCGGTGGCGAGGCTCAACGATTCGGCGGCGGCGGCGCAGGGGAAGGTCACTTTGGTGGTGGCGGTCTTGGCAGCGTCCACGCCTCAGGCAATGAAAATGGCGTCGGAAGAGACTGGTCGGACCGCGGCGATCCTGCCCGTGAGAATCAAAACTTCCCCGGAGGGGATCGCGATCACTTCCAACAGCAACAAGAGCTCTACAATCATTCCGAATACCGGGCGGGGAGCTATAACCAGTTCAGCTACACCAACAACCACTTCTACGGCGGTGCTTACGGCGGCAGCTACATGTATTACGGGGGATCCTGGGGTGGCTTCTACTCAGGAATGATGCTGGGCGAAATGACGGGGATGGCACTCGGGGCAACCATCGCGAGCCTCCCACGCCAATACAGCACCGTCATGGTTGGTGGCCAGCCCTACTATTACGCCAACGGGGCATACCTGACCCAACCCACTGGCGCGTCGGGCTACACATTGGTACCACCGCCGCCAGGGGCGATTGTCAACTATCTCCCTAGCAACTGTGCGCCGGTTTACCTGGGACCACAGGCTTATGATGATTGTGGGGGAGCCTTCTATCAAAGAGTACAGGGTGGCTATCAAGTGGTTACTCCGCCCCCCGGCATCGAAATCAATCACATCCCCCAAGGCGCTGCTTCCCACAGCATCGACGGCGTTCAATACTTTGAATATGGCGGTGTCTGGTATCAGCCCTTTTATGGCGGTAGCGACATCATTTATCGCACAGTCAGAAGTCCCATTTCCTAATACGCTCCCAAGGAAACCTCCATGTTTGAACCCCAGCAACTCAACGATCTTGCAAAGCGCATTGCAGAGGCGGTCCCACAGGACCTGATTTCCATAAAGGGAGACCTTGAAAACAACGTCAAAGCCATCCTTCAGGCCTCATTGGGCCGCATGAATCTGGTAACGCGCGAAGAGTTCGAGATCCAGCGAAAAGTCCTGCTTAAAACTCGAGAGCAACTGGAGGCCCTGGAAGCACGCATCCAGACCCTTGAAGCGCTCGCCGGAAAGGACTAATGCCCACCGCATTACTAATATCGATAAACGTCCGAGTTTTGGCGTTAACTAGGCAAAAAGGGCGCATTTCCCTGCAGTGACAAGCTTGAATCCGCAGCAAAACGCTGCCGTCATCGAATGTGAGTGCCCTCTTCTGGTTATTGCAGGTGCAGGAAGCGGAAAGACTCGCGTTATCACCGAAAAAATTGCGCACCTGGTACGCCAGGGGCTTCCCGCCAGAAACATTGCCGCGGTGACCTTTACCAATAAGGCCGCGCGGGAAATGAAAAGCCGAGTGAGTCGACTCCTTGAGGACAAGGAGGCACGGGGACTCACCGTGTCCACCTTTCACGCACTAGGGCTCGACATTATCCGCAAAGAGCACAAAGCGCTCGGTTATAAAAAGACGATCTCCATCTTTGACGAACAAGATCGCATCACCCTCTTAAGGGAGTTGATTCGTCACCATCGCCCCGACCTTGACCCTGACCATGCCGATGCTTTCAGCGGCACGATCAGCCGTCTAAAGAACCTGTTTATTCTCCCTCATGATGCCGCTGAGGGGCTCCATCAGGATAGTCCCGGTCTTGAGGATATCTACAAGCTTTATCTCACCCAGATGCGCGCCTATAACGCCGTCGACTTTGATGATCTGATTCTGCAGCCCGTCCTCCTCTTCAGGGATCACCCGGAGATTCTCGACAAGTGGCAAAACAAGCTCCGTTATCTGTTAGTCGACGAGTATCAGGATACCAACGAGACCCAATACCAGATGCTGAAGCTTCTGGTCGGAAAATTAGGCCGGTTTACCGTTGTCGGCGATGACGATCAGTCGGTTTACTCATGGCGCGGCGCCCAGCCCGAAAATTTGGCAAAGCTTCAGAAAGACTACCCAAAGCTTCGGGTCATCAAGCTTGAGCAGAATTATCGTTCGACGCGAAGGATTCTTGATGCTGCCAATGCGCTGATCGCGAACAATCCTCACGCGATTGAGAAACGATTGTGGAGCGCCCTGGGCATGGGGGATCCACTGAAAGTCATGCACCACAAGGATGAAATCCACGAAACAAGGCAGATCTGCTCTGATCTCGTCCACCATCGTTTCCGTAACGCAACAAACTACAGCGATTACGCCATCCTGTACCGAAGCAATCATCAAGCAAGATTGTTTGAAACCGCGCTCAGGGAATCCAGCATTCCCTATTTCATCAGTGGCGGCCAGAGCTTCTTTGGTTACGCAGAAATCAAGGATGTTCTCGCCTACCTGAGGCTCGTGGTCAATCCAGATGATGACGCGGCGTTTCTCCGCATCGTCAATGTACCTAAACGAGAAATTGGGCCGGTAACCCTTGAAAAACTTGGCGCCTATGCGCATCGGCGTCAGACCAGTCTTTTTCGCGCGTCTCAGGAAATTGGAGCCGCCACTGAGCTTGGTGAGGCCACTTACCGACGCGTAGTTCACTTCACGCAATTAATTCAGGGGCTGGAGCAGAGAATCCAAGGCTCCGATCCTTTCGCAGTCATCGATTCATTCCTTCAGGAAATCGATTACGAGGGGTGGACACATGAGCAGGCAAACTCCGTGGAAAGCGCACGCAGAAAGTTGGCTCGTGTTGGTGAACTCTTGGACTGGCTGAAACGGATTGGCAAAGGAGAGGAAGAGGATGAAACGTCCCTCCCCCTAGATGCCATCATCGCCAAGATCATGCTTATGGATGTCCTCGACCGAGGCCAGGAAGAGGCGTCAGGCGATCGAGTCAATCTCATGACCCTTCACGCCTCCAAGGGACTGGAATTTCCGTTCGTTTATCTTGTCGGCATGGAGGAGAATCTCTTGCCACATGAAAACAGCATGGATGATGCAGCGATCGAAGAGGAAAGACGGCTTGCCTACGTCGGCATCACAAGAGCCCAACGGCACCTCACCTTGAGTTATTGCACTCACCGAAAGCGCCGGGGAGAAATTGAGACGCGAGACCCCAGCCGCTTTCTTCACGAACTACCCGATGAGCATCTCGAATGGCCCGCACGCAAGGCCGTCGACCCTGATATTCTCAAAAAACGCGGACAGGAATCCCTCAACCAATTGAGAAACCTGTTAAAAACCCCCTGAATCCGCTACAATCCAAGGTCACGCGCCCGTAGCTCAGTTGGATAGAGTGTTGCCCTCCGAAGGCAAAGGTCGTACGTTCGAATCGTATCGGGCGCGCCATT
>CAYFOC010000065.1:0-8694 GCA_964344615.1 uncultured Methylococcus sp. | reverse complement strand
ATGTAGATGGGGTAGCTTCGCTCCGCGAGCTCGACGTTGAGGGTTCGCATGATTAGATTTCAGAGAGGTTTGAACACGCTTTCTCGTGAGCCTTCAGGATTTGTCGGACGAGCGTCCGGCCTGAGGCTATTCCGGTATCGATGACCACATCGGATACCCGGCGATAGATCGGTTCACGAATTTCAAAGAGTTCGGTCAGCCGCTGTCGCGGGTTGTCCGTTTTGAGTAGCGGGCGATTGGTGTCCTTGTGGGTTCTTTCCAGCTGCTTGTCCACCGGACAATGCAGGTAGACCACAAACCCCCTTGAGCTGAGGTGTTCCTGATTTTCAGGAAGCAGAATGGAACCGCCACCGGTAGCGAGAACGACGCCATCTCTGAGCGTGAGCTCATCAATCGCTTCAGCCTCGCGCTTACGAAAGCCCGCTTCGCCCTCATATTCGAAGATGAGAGGGATGCTGGCCCCGGTTCTCCGCTCGATTTCCTTGTCGCTGTCGAGAAAGTCGACATTAAGCGCCTTGGCCAACAGTCGACCGATCGTGGTCTTCCCTGCCCCCATGGGGCCTATCAGAAAGATACTGTTGGATTTGGCCATGCCGAATAGACTGCAAATTGGGTGATGATATCACGCGCCACCCGGAGCACCGGGGCGGGCTGGCGCATCCTTGCCCCACAAAAAAGCCGGGCGAACCCGGCTTTTTCGTTTTGGCATGAACGGATCAGGGCTTCGGAGCATCCTGTGCCGGTGCCGCAGGGGCTGCATCCTTTGCAGCTGCAGCAGCCGGAGCCGGAGGCGCCTTGCGTTCAACCTTGGCCTTGGCCATCAGCGCATTGATATTTTCCTGCAGTTTCTTGGTCTGGACCATGCCCTTCAGCTGATCTTTTACTGCTTCAAACGGAGGCACCTGCTGGTCGCGGGTTTCTTCCAGATTGATGACATGCCATCCGAACTGGGTCTGTACCGGTGCCGCCGTGGTTTCACCAGCCTTGAGGCCGACAACCGCCTTAGAGAACGCCTCGACCATCTGCTGCGGGCTGAACCAGCCTAATTCGCCGCCCTTATCCTTAGACCCAGGATCCTTGGAGTACTTCTTAGCCAGCGCCTCGAATTTTTCACCCTTGGCCAGCTTGCCGATCACTTCCTTGGCGAGTGCTTCGCTATCCACCAGGATGTGACGTGCACGGTATTCGGTCTTCTGCATGGCGCCAATACGATCGTCATATTCCTTCTTCAGATCCGCATCTGAAACATCGGCTGTTTCAAGGAAGGCTTCCGCCGCCGCCTGAGACAGCATCATGCGTTCTGCGTTCTCGATCTTCGCTGCAAGCTTGGGATCCTTGATCGAATCAGAAACAACCAGATTCTGACTCAGCACTTCACGCTTGATGAGTTCATCGATGATCTTGTCATCAGCGATCTTATTTTCGCCGCGACGTTCATTGACCTCATTGGCCATGATCTCGAAGGAGGCTCGGCTGATCGGCTTGCCGTTGACGGTTGCAACGACTTCACCTTCAGCGACGATCTTCGGCTGGCTGTCAGACTTGCTGCAAGCAGTGGCTGCCAGAGCAACGGCGATAGCCGTCACAAGAGAGCTGTATTTCATTATCTTCATACCTGTTGTGGGGTTACTGAATTTCTTGCGGAGTAAGCGCCTTGATGATCAGGGCGTGAATATCGGTCTGCATCAGGGTTCCAAGGGCTCTGTAAACCAACTGATGTCGCTGTACCTGTGTTTTTCCCGAGAACGCATCACTGACGATCAGGACCGAGAAATGACCGCCACCGTGCTGAACGGCACCGGCATGGCCAGCGTGGGCTGCGGAATCATCGCGAACCTCGAGCTGCAGCGGGGAAAGGGCTGTTTCCAGTGCTGCACGAATCGTATCAATTCTCTCATTCATGAGGGGAAGACCTGCTTGAAAGGCTTGATCACAACCTGTCGGTAGACGCCTGCCTTGACGTAGGGGTCTTCATCGGCCCAGGCGGTGGCTTCATCCTGCGTCTCGAATTCAGCGACGATCAGACTTCCCGAAAATCCAAAGTTTCCCGGCGTCTCGGAAGCCACCTTTGGGAAGGGGCCCGCCAGAACAAGCCGACCATCGGCCTGCAGGCTTTCCAGCCTTTTGACATGATCAGGACGCGCGGCAAGTCGGTTCTCGAGGCTGTTTTCATGATCCTCGGCCATGATCGCAAACAACATTTACTTATCCTCTGCGGGAGTATCAGCCGGCATATGCTTGGCCAGAAAGAAGGACTGCAGCAACACAAATGCAAAGGTCAGTCCCAACATGCCGAACAGCTTGAAATTGACCCAGACGCTCTCTTCATAGTTGAAGGCCACGTAAAGGTTCACTCCACCGATGACGATAAAGTAGAAGGTCCAGGCCAGATTCAGACGACGCCAGACGAAATCCGGAAGGAAGAGCTGAGCCCCCATCATACGCTGGATGATCGGAGCCTTCCCAATCCATTGGCTACCCAGAAAAACGACCGCAAAGAGCCAGTTGAGAACGGTCGGCTTCCACTTGATGAACGTGGGATCACGAAGGAACCAGGTAGCACCACCAAAAACCACGATCAAAACCAGCGAAATCAGATGCATGGTTTCAAAGCGGCGGGTGCGAACCCAGGTGAAGGCCACCTGAATGACCGCACCAGCGATCGCAGCCAGGGTCGCAACGTAAATGTCCGCCAGCTTGTAACCGACGAAAAAAAGCACGATCGGGAAAAAATCGACCAGAAGTTTCATGGGGTTGGATTTTGTATAGGGGACGGAACCGACCGCCTTCATCTGTCATGAATACCGATAAGCCGGATATGGGTATCCGAAAGTCTCGATTCAAGGGTCCTGTATAATTCGAAAAATTATAACCCACTTGCAGTAGGGCGTTTTCTTGAAAATGCCCGCCCGCACCCCACCTGCGATTCCGATGGACGACAACCAACGCATTCAACTTGAAGCTGCCGCTTTCAGGCAACTGATCAAACATCTTCAAAAAAACACCGAGATCCAGAATATCGATCTGATGCTCACCGGTGATTTCTGCAGAAACTGCCTTGCCAAGTGGTATACGGCAGCGGGGGAAGACCTCGGCATCCCGATTGCCTATGAGGACGCACTGATTGCCGTTTATGGCATGCCCTATGCCGAATGGAAGACGCGCCATCAGAAGGAGGCCACCCCTGAACAGCTCGAGGCCTTCAAACGCCGCCAGGCCCAACAGGCTCAGCAGCAGTAGGTTCAAGCCATGACCGACAAACTGATCGGACCTGTCATGCTGGATGTGGCGGAGTTTCAGGTTGATGCCATTGAGCGGGAACGCTTACTGCACCCGGCCACCGGCGGCGTCATTCTCTTTCGCCGCAATTATGAATCCGTTGAACAACTGACACGCCTCATTGGCGAAATTCGCGCCATTCGCCCCGAATTGCTCATCGCCGTCGATCATGAAGGGGGTCGCGTTCAGCGCTTTCGCAACGGCTTCACGCGGCTGCCCGCCGCCAGTGTCTACGTTTCCGAGGGTGGCGATGATCTGGCCGAGGGCGCCGGCTGGGTCATGGCTGCAGAACTCCGTGCCGTCGGGGTCGACTTCAGCTTTGCACCGGTGCTTGATGTTGAATCCGGCATCAGTCAGGTCATTGGTGATCGTGCCTTCGGCACTGATCCCTTCACGGTAACCCGGTTGGCCGGCAAGTTCATGGCTGGCATGCACGGTGCGGGGATGGCGGCCGTCGGAAAACACTTCCCGGGTCATGGTGGTGTCGTAGAAGATTCCCATAAAGCCCTTCCCGTCGACCCGAGAGATCTCGAAGCGCTGGAGTCCCGCGATCTCATCCCCTTCAGGACGCTGATCAATCAGGGTCTCGAGGGCATCATGCCGGCGCATGTGATCTATTCGTCGCTAGATCAGGCACCGGCTGGCTTTTCATCCTTCTGGATCCAGGATGTCCTCCGGGGACGACTCGGATTCGAGGGAGCCATTTTCAGTGATGACCTTTCGATGGCTGGTGCCGCCTTTGCCGGCACCTACTCTGAAAGAGCGCAAAAAGCATTGGATGCCGGATGCGACATGGTTCTGGTCTGCAACGACCCCTCGGCTGCCGACCAGGTTCTCGACTCCCTCTCTGAGCGTGACAACTCTTTAGACAGTAATCAGAGGCTTGATCGTTTCAGGGGGAAAACCACCTTTGATCGCACCCGACTGGATGCCAACCCAGCGTATCAGTCGCTCTCGCGGCGGCTGGCCGAACTTGCACCAAAAGACTAATGGACCATCTCGAAGAAATCCGCCGTGTGACAGAAGAAGCTGAGTGTCTTTACGACCTCGCTGCCGTCCGGAAGGCCATCCAGCAGATGGCACTGGCCATGACCCCTGAACTTGCCGAGGAACACCCTATTGTTCTGACCGTTCTCAACGGCGGCATCTTTTTCACCAGCGACCTGCTGCTGCATCTGCCCTTTCCATTGGAACTCGACTCCATCAAGGCCGGACGCTATCAGGGCGCCATTTCAGGCGGGGAGATGCAGTGGCTGGTTGAGCCGACCCTTTCTGTGGAAGGGCGGACCGTGCTGGTTCTGGATGACATCCTTGATGAGGGGATCACGCTTCGTGAAATCCACAGCTACCTCGAAAGAAAAGGGGCCAAACGAATCGTGAGTGCGGTTCTTATCGACAAGGATCTCGGTCGCGAAAAGCCCTACAGGGCAGATCATGTGGGCTTGGTGACTCCGAATCGCTATCTCTTTGGTTACGGACTTGATTACAAGGGTCAACTTCGGAACTGGCCCGGGATCTTCGCCTGCACGAAGACCTACTGAGGAGCAAAGACCATGGAATTTACAACGGCCATCATTGGCGGCACCGGACTGACACATCCCGACCGTTTTACCTTCATTCGGGAGGAATATGTCGAGACGCCCTTTGGCCATCCCTCAGGAGCTCTCCAGTTCGGGACCCTCTTTGGCCAACCTGTTGTCTTTCTCGCCCGCCACGGCAATCCCCACGTCATTCCACCTCACAAGGTAAATTACCGAGCCAACCTCTGGGCCTTGAAATCCGTAGGAATCCGAGAGGTTGTAGCCGTCGCTGCGGTTGGAGGCATCACAGCGGACATGGGGCCAGAGGTCCTCGCCATTCCTGATCAGATCATCGACTATACCTATGGACGGCATCAGACTTTTCATGAAGAGAATCTGACCGAGGTCGTCCACATCGATTTCACGGAGCCCTACACGGAAACCTTGCGACAGGCCTTGATATCAGCCGCAGTCACCGCCGGCATCCCGACCGTCACGCAGGGTGTCTATGGCTGCACTCAGGGTCCACGCCTTGAAACCCCGGCCGAAATACGCCGCATGGAACAAGATGGCTGCGATCTGGTAGGGATGACCGGCATGCCGGAAGCCTGCCTGGCCCGGGAACTGGAGCTCGACTACGCCTGTTTTGCAGTGGTTGCCAACTGGGCAGCCGGAAAACAGGCCGGAGAAATTACGATGGAAGAAATCCATGCCCACCTTGACGTCGGCATGGCCAAGCTCTTTGCCGTTCTCAGGCAGTGGCTTACGGTCTAATTGTCGGGGAGTTCACTGGGGCTTAAACCCCAAGATCCAGCCCTCTTTAAGGCTTTCTGTCTCCGGATCCCCCTCCCATGGCCCCCTGAACCAGGCCGAAAGCCTTCCTCTTATCGAAGCCAAAGCCAGGTGCTCGGCAATCAGGTACGCGTCCCATTGATCTCGGGTCCAATCGGGCGGGGACTCTGGCCGATACCAAAGCGCCGGATACACCTCGGCGATCACACTCATCCCCTTCCCGACCTCAAGACCATCAAAGGGCCAGAAATGGACCTGATCGCCCGCCATCTTGCGAATCAGCCTTAGCCAGGGAAGACCTGCGTGGGTGGAACTGGCCACCGACCCCGGCACGTCAAAATGAAAGCAGGACTTGGCCTTCGCCAAAACTTCGACATGGCGCCGATCACGGCTGTTGCCTGTTCTGAGGTTCCCCTCTCGAAGGGCTCGAACGGTCTGCCCCTCGCCATCACTTGGCCAGTGGTGCGAGAAATCATCCAGAAACCGATTCCAATCGCCGGAAAGGCCATAACGCTCAAAATAGGATGCAGGAAAGGAAAAACCATGATCAATCCCGATGAGACAGGGCCCTTCGGTCAGAATTTGCTGCAAGACCCATTCGGCGACACCGCGCCGCGTCCAGTGCTGCGGCCGCTTTGTGGCAGGCCGCACCTCAACGGGAATGCCGTTCGAATCAGCGACAAAAACTCGTAGCCCCTGAAGCGGCGTATACGCCGTCGCAGCTCCCGAATAATCGATGCCGATGAAACGACGAAAGCCACTCACGGTGTCTTGGCGTTTTGCGGCGTCCAGATCAGTGCATCGGTCTGAATGCCAAACGCTTTGGCCCTGTCGATCAATGAATGGCGCAATGCATCCGAAATGTGAGGACTGCGGCTGAGAATCCAGAAATAGTCGCGATCAGGACCGACGATCAGTGCCCACTGATACTGAGGATCAAGGGCGGCCACATGGTATCCCCCGTAAAAGGGACCAAAGAAGCTCACTTTCAAGGAGGCTTCATTCGCGGATCCGGTAAACAGCGCACGGCCCTCAGCTTCACGCCATTCGCCATTCTCGGTCTGGCGTCCACGATTTAGCACTTTGACGCTGCCATCGTCACGAAGCGAATACACCGCCTGAATATCCGTCAGACCTCGCTCAAAGCGATGATCAAGCCTTGCAATTTCGTACCAGGTTCCAAGATATCGATTGAGGTCAAAGGGCTTGACCGGGTGAATGCCGACTGGTGGCGCGGTCGAACACGACGTGATGGCGAGGGCGATCACCAGCCCCATCAAAACGCCGTGATACCGCGACCATAAATACCGGGGGTGAAGCATGAGGACTCCTAACAATTTGAACTGCGCGTCGATCCGACGGACGACCCATAAAACGAGAATGATAACTGACTGATCTCGGAACTCTTTTCCCGCCCTCAGCCTTGATGGGCAAGCACCCCGTATGGCATTATTCCGCGTTTACGGTGGAGTGCACCGTTCCAAACCCTCCCCCGCCTTTTCCCCACCCAGCAGCAAGGAATTCCCGATGCCCGGTCGTAACCATCTTTATATCCCTGGTCCCACCAATATCCCAGATTCAGTTCTGAGCGCCATGCACGTTCCTTCCGAGGACCATCGCTCACCAAACTTCCCGAAGCTCGTTACCCCGATCCTCGAGAATCTGAAGAAGATTTTCCATACCGAGAAGGGCCAATGCTTCATTTTCCCGGCAACGGGTACGGCAGGCTGGGAAGTTGCGATCACCAATACGCTTTCACGCGGCGACAAGGTTCTCACTTATCGTTTCGGTCAGTTCTCGCACCTTTGGATCGATCTTGCAAAGCGTCTTGGCCTGGATGTCGAATTCCATGAAGTTCCCTGGGGTGAAGGCGTCCCGCTGGATCACCTTGAGGCGCGTCTCAAGGAAGACAAGAACCATGAAATCAAGGCCCTCCTGATCTGCCATAACGAAACAGCAACGGGCGTCACCAGTGACCTTCCGGGTGTTCGCAAGGCGCTCGACAGCGCCGGTCACCCCGCCCTCTTCTTCGTCGACGGTGTTTCCTCCATCGGCTCGCTGGAATTTCGTCTGGATGACTGGGGTGTGGATGTCGGACTTGCCGGCACACAGAAGGGCTTCATGCTGCCTGCAGGCCTCTGCCTTCTCGGCTTCAGCCAGAAAGCACTGGCGGCCCGCGAAAAGGCAAACTGCACCCGTGCCTTCCTCGACATCCATGACCACATGGTGCACAACCCGGGCGGGTACTTCCCTTACACCCCGGCCATCCCGCTTCTGCACGGCCTCAAGAAGGCCATGGAACTGATGCTGGATGAAGGCATGGAGAATGTCTGGAAGCGTCATGCACGTCTGGCTGAAGGCGTACGTTGTGCTGTTCGCGGCTGGGGCCTCGAAATGTGTGCCAAGGATCCCAAGTGGTATTCCAACAGCGTCACCGCGATCGTGGTACCGGAAGGTTTCGATGCACGTGACGTGATGCATTACGCCTATCACCGCTACAACCTGTCACTGGGTGCAGGTCTCAGCGAAGTGCTCGGCAAGGTCTTCCGCATTGGTCACCTCGGCGACCTGAATGAACTGATGCTGGCCAGCGCCATCACCGGTAGCGAAATGTCCATGCTGGATGCCGGCATCAAGGTCACACCGGGCAGCGGTATTGCCGCAGCTTCCGAGTACTGGCGCAAGACCGCACCGGCTCTGGCTCCACGCGGCTGATCCGGTCCTGAACCCAAGGTGCCACGAAGATTCGTGGCACCTTCTCTCATCTCCACTACCTTTGCCGACAGGGGAACGCCATGAGCGACAAACCTCGTGTCCTGGTCACACGCCGCTGGCCTGCCGCCTGTGAGCAGCGCCTGAGCGAGACTTATTCGCTCACTCTCAACGAAACCAATATGCCGATGGGCATAGACGCACTGAAAGCGGCCTTCCGCGATTACGATGCCGTCTTGCCGACCGTCACCGATACGATCACCGCCGAGGTCCTTTCCCAAGACCCGATGCGTTGCCGGTTCATCGGTAATTTTGGCGTTGGCTTCAATCACATTGACATGGCAGTCGCCCGTTCCAGAGGGCTGGTCGTGAGCAATACGCCGGATGTTCT
>CAYFOC010000064.1:0-8732 GCA_964344615.1 uncultured Methylococcus sp. | reverse complement strand
TTCGCGCATTGAGGTAGCGATGCCGGTGCGAAAGATCATCATGCGTCAGCAGGATCTGGGCGGTCTTTCGGCCGTGTTGCTCAAAGAGACTTTCATAGGCGCGCACCAACCCCATCTGGCCGACCGATGCAGCCGCTTGAAGCTCATGGAGCGCGTGCGGGCGGGTGGTCCACCCGAGCCGATTCATGCCTTCGGCCACCGAGCCTGAGGACACCAGAACCACTTCCATGTCGCGGGCGCTCAGGTCTGCCATCTGGCTGACCCAATCGCTGATCCCCTGAAGATCGAGACCTCGGCCGCCGCCGGTCAGAAGGGCGCTGCCGATCTTGATGACGACCCGGCGTGCGGCCTTGAAATCACTCCTCTTCTGCATCTTCTGCCTTCTGTTCTTCGAGGAAATCCATAATTTTGTACGTGAGCGGCTTCAGTCCCTTGCCTTCGAGTGCAGAGATACGGAAAACCGGCCCCGTCCAGCCCAGTGCGTCGACAATCGCCTGGCAATGCGATTCGACCTCTTCCTCAGGGAGGGCATCGATCTTGTTCAAAACCAGCCAGCGCGGTTTCTCATCAATGCCATCGCCCCATTTTTCCAGTTCGCCGATCAATTTTCTGGCGGCTTCGACCGGATCGTCAGCCCCTTCGCCGGGGAAGATATCGACCAGATGAAGGAGGACGCTGGTTCTTGAGAGGTGTTTCAGGAACTGAATGCCAAGGCCCGCCCCTTCGGCGGCACCTTCGATGAGGCCTGGGATATCCGCCATGACAAAGCTTCGCATGTCATCGACGCGGACGACGCCGAGATTGGGATGGAGCGTCGTGAAGGGATAATCTGCGACCTTGGGGCGTGCCGCCGAAATGGCGCGAATGAGGCTGGACTTTCCGGCGTTGGGAAGCCCCAGGAGTCCGACGTCGGCGATCACCTTGAGTTCTAGGTGAAGGTTTCGTTTTTCACCGGGTTTGCCGGGGGTGGACTGGCGTGGAGCGCGATTGGTGCTGCTCTTGAAGCGGGTGTTGCCGAGGCCATGCCAGCCGCCATGGGCCACCATGAGGGTTTCCCCTTCATGGGTCAAATCGCCCAGGAATTCGCCGGTATCTGCATCGGTGATTTGGGTGCCGGTCGGAATCTGGACGTAGATATCCCCTCCTGCGCGGCCGGAACAGTTGCCGCCGGATCCGTTTTGACCCCGTTCGGCTCGAAAGACGCTGTGAAAGCGAAAATCAACAAGGGTGTTCAGGTTGGAGGAGGCAATCAGGTAGACGTGACCGCCATCGCCGCCATCGCCGCCATCGGGGCCACCAAAAGGAATGTATTTTTCACGTCGAAAGCCGACGCAGCCGTTGCCGCCATCGCCTGCTTCGACCCGGATGTCTGCTTCGTCGACAAATTTCATGGGGAATCCGAATAAAAAAGCCCCGTCAGGTGACGAGGCTTTTGGGGGTTGCGCCGACCGCGCCTGAAGCGCGATTACTCGGCAACAACCGCCTTGATGCTGACGTAACGGCGACCCTGCGGGCCCTTGACCTGGAAGGACACATGTCCATCGGCCAGAGCGAAGAGGGTGTAGTCCTTGCCAACGCCAACGTTCTCGCCGGCATGGAACTGAGTGCCACGCTGACGAACAATGATGTTGCCTGCTGAAACCAGCTGACCGCCAAAGCGCTTTACGCCAAGGCGTTGGGCGTTAGAATCGCGACCGTTTCTGGAACTGCCGCCTGCTTTTTTATGAGCCATGGGTAAGCCTCGCTGAAATTAGGCGGTGATGCCCGTGATTTTAACTTCGGTGAAGTTCTGGCGGTGGCCGGCTTGCTTCATGTGATGCTTGCGGCGACGGAACTTCAGAATCTTTACCTTCGGGTGACGGCCGTGCTGAACGACGGTTGCGGTCACTTTGCCGCCTTCAAGATAGGGCTTGCCGACCTTGATGCCGGAATCGGTCTGAACCAGCAGAACCTTGTCGAAAGCAATTTCCTGACCGGCCTCGGCGACGAGGGTTTCGATCTTGAGGAGTTCGCCGGGCTTAACCCGGTATTGCTTGCCGCCCGTGTGAATAACCGCGTACATGATGACTGTCTCCAGTGGAGATTAAATTCGGAAAACCCGGAATTCTATCTGTATCTTACGGGGCAAGTCAATCAATGCAGCTTGATTAATTCGCAAACCGCTTAGATAAGCCCCAAAAGCAGAAGAACGACCAGGAGCGCAAAGATGCCGAGGAGCAGCTTCAGGGTGAAGTCGGCGACCTTTCGGAACAGCTGGTCCCTAAGGGCCAGAAACTTCCGGATTTGTTCGGGCTGCTTGCCCTCCAGGGGCTGAGGACTGATCGATGCGCTCCCAAAGAGAGCGCTTTCGATTTCCGCTTGAGCGTGGCTTAGTGCTTCAACCTCGGCATGAAACTGCCCAAGGTCAAAAATGAGTCTGCCGACCTCCTGAGGGTCTGCGTCCTGATGTGCGCCAAGCGCATGGGCCCGTTCCAGAAGGAGGGTCAGACGTTGCGAGAGATCCTCCGGCAAAAGCTTGAGCGCCTCCCGGCGAATGCCTTCGGCATCGGAGGCGTTGACGCCAGAGAGATCCCAGAGCGCTTCATCCAGGCGGACCAGTGCAGGGGTCAATAAAAGATTGGCGTCCATCAGCGAACCATGTCCCCCGAAACCGCAGCCTTTGCCATCGAATCCTGGCTGTCGATGGCCTTTTCTGCATGGGAGTGCGCCAGCCAGATCACTAAGACCCCCGCCAAAATGAGGCTGATCTGGGAGATCGCCGCTCTGAGCGTGGTTTTTTCGTGAAGGCTCGGGATCAGGTCGGCAACCGCCACATAGATGAAGCTCGAGGCTGCGAGCGCCAGAATGTAAGGCAGCTGATCCTGAATGAGCCCCAGCGCGAAATAGGCGAGGATCCCCCCGACCATGGTCGCAAAGCTTGAAAGAAGGTTATAGGCCAAGGCCTTGACCCGGCTGTAGCCACTTTGCAGCAAGATGGCAAAATCGCCCACTTCCTGAGGGATTTCATGGGCCGCAACGGCAATGCTGGTCACGATGCCGAGTTGGGTATCGGTCAAAAACGCCGCGGCAATCAGGATCCCGTCGACAAAATTATGGATGGCGTCTCCGACGACGATCAGCGTTCCGGCCGGTTGATGAAAATGGGCCTCCCCGTGCGTCTCGCAGTGGGTCGCATGGCAATGACGCCACACCAGAAGCTTTTCGAGAAGGAAGAAGCCGAGAATGCCGGCCAGAACGGTCGCCAGAATGCGTTCTTCACCGCCGGGGCCGGCCTGATGCATGGCATCGGGCAAGAGATCCAGGAAGGCAACGCTAAGGAGAGCTCCCAAGGCGAAGCTCACGCCGTGAGGCAGAATCTTCGGGTGGTGGTCTTCCGGAACCAGAAGGAAGGCCGCGGCCAGAAGGACGCTGAGGAGTCCCCCGATCAGGGTGAAGCCGATAATGAGGAGCAGAGTAGTCATGAATCTTGGAGTTCTTCGCGCCAGATGAGAGTTGCCATCCGGCCCGTGGTGCGGTCGCGCCGATAGGAATAAAAGTCATCCGACTCCCGGTAAGTACAGCGACCGCCTCCGAAGATGGATTCGGGAGCGATGCCGGCCTGCGTCAGGATCAGGCGAGCCAGTCGATACAAGTCGGCATGGTAGCGGTCTTTGGCGGTCTTGTTAAACGCATCGTCGGCATCGGGGTGGCGTTCGAGGAACGCCTTGCGGACTTCGGGTCCTACCTCAAAGGACTCGGGGCCAATGGCCGGACCCATCCAGGCCAGGACATCTGTCGTTCCAAGAGCCTCCAGGGTGGCTTCAAGCACGCCGCCCGCAAGTCCTTTCCACCCGGCGTGAGCGGCGCCCACGGCGGAGCCGTCCCGGGTTGCAAAGAGGACCGGCAGGCAATCGGCCGTCATCACGACGCAAGGTACCTCGGCATCTCGGCTAAAGCTGGCATCCGCCTCAGACCTTACCCCTGGCTGAGCCTCGATGCAGCGGATGCCATGGACCTGATCCAACCAGGCCGGAGCCTGCCTGAGTCCGAGGCTTTTCGCCAAGTGCTCGCGATTTCTTGCGACCGTCTCCGGATTGTCTCCGACGTGCGTCCCGAGATTGAGGCCCCGGTAAGCTCCTTGGCTATAGACGGGTCCTCGAAGCGTGCTCGCGGCCCGTATGCCTTTGGGGGCGGGCCAGTCAGGTTCCAGGGTATGAATAGTCACCCTATCCTTCCCGAAGCGCTGCCAAGAGCGCTTCAAAATCTTCGGGAATAGGGCTCTCCCATTCCATGTACTCACCGGAAACCGGATGATCGATTCCAAGGCTTGCGGCATGCAGAGCCTGCCGCTTGAAGCCTTGCAACGCCGAAATCAGTGAGGGACTGGCGCCCTGGGGAAGGCGTGCCCGTCCTCCATAAACCGGATCACCCACCAAAGGATGTCCTATGTGGGACAGGTGGACACGGATCTGGTGAGTTCGGCCGGTTTCAAGGTTGACCTGAACCAGCGTATGCCCCTGAAAGCGTTCTTCGATGCGGTAATGCGTGACGGCGGGTTTTCCATCGCGATGCACGGCAAACCGCTTTCGGTCAGAGCCGTGCCGTCCAATCGGGAGGTCGACCGTTCCGCCACCGGTGAGCGTGCCCTGAATCAGGGCCAGATACTGGCGATGCACGGTGTGAGCCTGAAGCTGTTCCACCAGAATCTTGTGCGCCTCGACGGTTCTGGCAACCATCAGAAGGCCGCTCGTATCCTTGTCTATGCGGTGCACGATGCCGGATCGTGGCACCTTGTCGAGTTCCGGGGCGAAATGCAGGAGGGCATTTTGAAGGGTGCCATCGTGATGGCCTGCCGCAGGATGCACCACCAGTCCCTGAGGCTTGTCGACGATGAGGATGGCTTCATCTTCGTAGACCACCGTCAGCGGAATAGCTTCAGGGGCGACTTCCGTGACCGGCTCAAATGTCGGCGTCAGGACAATGGCTTCTCCGCCGAATACTTTTCGCTTCGGTTCGGTGGTCAGGCCCTCTACGGTAACGGCGCCGTCTCGAATCCAGTCTTGAATTCGGTTGCGGGAGTATTCGGGGAAAAGCTGGCTCAGAGCCTGATCCAGTCGTTTTCCGGCGAGGTCCAGAGGGATCTGGGTGGTAAAGTTCGATGGAGTATCCACTTTAGTCCGTTGGTTTAATCACGTTATACTGCAACGCTCGGGCGGCTCCCCGGTCATCAATCCTTTTCATGCCTAACATTCACCTTTATCGCATTCTGTTGGTCGCCCTGGCGGGAGTCGTCCTGCTGTTGAGCGCCTGTTCCAGTGAAGTTACGGTCGATGAGCACGAAGGCTGGACGGCCGAACAGTTTTTCCAGGAAGCTCGCAGGCTGATGAAGGAAGGGGCCTATGAAAAGGCCGCCAAGACCTACGAGAAGCTGGAATCTCGCTTTCCGTTCGGGAAGTACGCCACTCAGGCCCAGCTAGACGTTGCCTATTGCTACTACAAGAACGATGAGCCGGATGCGGCCATTGCGGCGGCCGATCGCTTTATCAAGCTGAACCCGACTCACCCCTACGTGGACTACCCCTACTATCTGAAGGGCTTGGTCAATTATAACCGGGGCATCGGCTTTTTTGACCGCTTCATCCCGACCGATGCGTCACAGCGCGATGCCGGATCAACGCTGGATTCCTACAAGGATTTTGAAGAACTGGTCAAGCGATTCCCCAACAGCCGCTATGCGGAGGATTCCAGAAAGCGGATGGTGGCACTGAGGAATAGTCTGGCCATGCATGAGATTCATGTGGCTGACTACTACATGCGCCGAGAAGCTTATCTTGCGGCGGCCAGGCGCTGTTCGGAAGTTCTCAAGAAATACCAGAAGACGCAGGCCGTTCCCGTAGCGCTTGAGATCATGGAAAAGGCCTATCGCGCCCTGGGGATGAACCAGTTGGCCGATGATGCCCACCGTGTTTTCGAGCTGAACTACGCCAATGGCATCCCGGGCAGAGCGGCTCAGGATGTCAACTACGAGCCATCGGCTGCTGAAAAGTTCTGGAAGTTCCTCGGGCTTGAAGAAGGCTGAGGTCTTTTCTGGTGGGGGGCGTGTCGCTTGATGTTCTCTGTGTGGGTCACGCCTCCTTCGATCAAGTCTTTACGGTTCCGCACCATCCTGGCCCCGATGAAAAGCTTTTTGCAGACGCCTTGATGCTCTGTGGCGGCGGGCCAGCCGCCAATGCGTCGATCATGGTTGCAAAGCTAGGGCTTCTGGCCGGATTCTCTGGCTATCTCGGCAGAGATGTCTTCGGGAGCGCCCATCTTGAAGAGCTCCTTTCAGCCGGGGTGGATGTCAGCGGGGTCGTTCGAGGTGACCTTCCCACCCCGCTTTCGACGGTGCTGGTAAAGCCAGGGGGCGCTCGTTCCCTGGTGAACTTCAAGGGTGGAACCGGGGTGCTGCCGGCATCCGCTGTCGATTACTCGAACATTTCCGCAAGAACCCTTCTCTTTGACGGCCATGAGCCCGAGCTTTCGGTCGCGCTTCTTTCCCGTCCGGTCCCGAAAGTGCTGGATGCGGGTTCACTCCATGCAGGAACCCGAAGATTGATGGGAGAGGTGGATCATCTGGTCGCCTCGGAAAAATTTGCCCGCGAATGGTTGGGGCGGGATGATCCCCATGCGGCTCTTCAGGCGCTTTCCCTGGTTGCCCCCGTAGTTGTCATCACCTTGGGAGAAAAAGGCCTGTTGTGGCACGCCGATGGATGCCAGGGGCAGATGGATGCTCCAGCGGTTCAGGCCATTGATTCCACGGGTGCCGGGGATGCCTTTCATGGCGCTTACGCTGCCGGCGTGGCTGCCGGGTGGGATTTTAAGCGCATCCTCAGAGTGGCTTCGGCCTGTGGTGCGGCTTGTTGCGAGGTCCTTGGCGCCCGCCCCGGGCTTCCGGATCAGGCGCGGCTAGACGTGATTCTGGAGAGGACGGGTCAAGGCCTCGAATGAGGCCGTTCAAGCTATGATGTCACCCAAAGAACAATAACTAGAGACCCCAATGCTGAATCGCCTCCCCGCCCTTTATCTTGCTGCTCTGGTGCTGAATGTCCTCTCAGGGTGTACGCCAGAAGCGCCCAAACCACCGGCCGGCGAGGTGGCTCCCAAACCGATAAAGCCCAGGGCGCACCTGTCGGGTGATGCCGGAGGTCACTATCAGGCGAAAAAGCTGACCGGCGATTTCAGAGGATATCCTCAGGCGGAGGCCTTCGTGGCGCGCATGGTGGAAACACAAGGGTTTACCCGGGAATACCTTTATGGCGTTCTCTCGCAGGCCAAGCGCAAGACCTGGACCATCGAGTACATGAACCGGGAAAAGCCGACGGTGAAGCAGAAGCCGGGAGGGTGGACGCGGTATCGGGCCAAATTCCTGGATGACCGACATATCAACGCAGGCGCCCAGTTCTGGAATCGCTATGCCACGGCCTTGAGGCGCGCGGAAGACACCTATGGCGTTCCCCCCGAAGCCATTCTCGGCATCATGGGCGTCGAGACCATTTATGGTGCGAATGTCGGCAATCACCGCGTCATCGATGCCCTCTCAACGCTGGCCTTCGACTATCCCCGACGGGCCGATTACTTTGAGAGCGAGCTTGAAAGCCTTCTGATCATGGCCCGACAGGAAGGGATGGATCCTTCCAAACCCCAAGGCTCTTTTGCTGGCGCCATGGGGCTGGGCCAGTTCATGCCCAGTAGTTTCCTGAAATATGCCGTCGATTTTGACGGTGATGGTCGCGTGGATCTTTGGGATCCTGAAGATGCCGTCGGGAGCATTGCCCATTATTTCGCGGAGTTCGGATGGCAGAGTGGTCAGCCCGTTGTCAGTCATGCGAATGTCACAGGAGATGACGCCGATACGCTCAAGAGCGGATTTGATACCCGCTACACGCTGGATGAACTGGAAGGCCATGGCATTCGGCCCACCAGCCGCCGCTCGGCGTCCGGCCCCGTCAGTTTGCTGAAGCTGAGCGCCCAGGGTGGGGAAGAATACCGGATCGGTTATCCAAACTTCTATGTGATTACGCGCTACAACCACAGCACCTACTATGCGATGGCTGTTTATGAGTTGGGACAGGCCATCCGGCAGCGCCGCGGTGGTTCAGACTGATGAAAAGTCTGATCCTGATGCGCCATGCCAAATCGAGCTGGGATCATCCGAATCTTTCGGATCTTGAGCGGCCTCTCAATGCCAGAGGTGAGCGAGATGCTCCTATGATGGGGGCGCATTTTCCCCAATGGGGCATCTTGCCGGATCTGCTCATTTCAAGTCCGGCCGTTCGGGCGCAAGAAACCGCGCGCAAGGTGGCGCAAGCCATCGACTACCCCGAATCTCGGATTGCGCGTGACCCTCGCCTCTACGAACAGGGTTTTCAGGGCATCCTCTCGGTCATTCAAGAGTTGCCGGATGTCACGGAAACGGTATGTCTCTTTGGGCATAATCCGGATTTTTCCGTGGCGGCTGGGCTTTTGGGTGGGGAGGACATTACGCACCTGCCCACCGCTTCACTCGTATTGCTCCGCTTTGCCGTCAAGGATTGGGCAGCGGTCATGCCGGGGGCTGGGCGAATCGATCGATTCGAATATCCAAAACGCCTCTTGAACTAGTGCTTTTGGGGTGTCGGGGCGCGACTAAAAATGCCCCTACGCGGTGTAGAATGAATCCTATTAATCGGCGGGGGATGCCGTCTTCGTCCCCGGTACCATTTCGACGACGA
>CAYFOC010000063.1:0-8886 GCA_964344615.1 uncultured Methylococcus sp. | reverse complement strand
TTGGGTCGCACCGGGCTGTAATATTCGTTTTCGATCTGAAGGATATTGTCATTCAACTGACGATACTGTCCGTCAACCTTGATGCCAATTTTGCTATAAGGCGGATGAGGGCAGTTGATTGCTGCTTCAAGGCTTGCGACATACTGATCGAGGTTATCGAATGAAATGTCGAGCCCCATCTGGGTATCGTTCTTATAGCCAATGTCACTCATTCTCAATGAGGTCGCATTGGGCCAGAAATAGGTTTCAGGATCCAGCGGCTCGAATCGACTGGCGAGTGACTCCCGGCCAGTGAAAAAGTGGGCGTCCATTGCAGGCGAATTGCCGAAGAGATAGATCAGAAGCCAGCCGTAACGGTGTACATTCCGTACCACGCCAAAGTAGGCGTCATTGATGCCATCCTGCAGAGGCCGTCCAGGAGACTCAAGTTCCAGTAGCGCAGGCCACAGGGTTTCAGGGAAGGAATAATTGTAGTGGAGTCCAGCGATCGCCTGCATGGTCCGACCATAGCGCCAGGATAATCCCTGACGGTACACATGCTTCATGGTACCTATGTTAGAGGTGCCATAACGGGCAATCGGAATGCTGTCATCACCTTCTATTCCAATGGGCATCGACGTCGCAAGGAGCATTTCATCGCCAAGGTTCGCAAAAACAAAGCGATGGATATCTGAAAGCGACTGCAAGGCCTTTTCAGCCTCATCGTATGCCGGCGTGATCAGTTCAATCAACGCCTCTGAATAATCGGTGGTGATTTGCGGGTGCGTCAGGGCAGAGCCCAAGGCCTCCGGATGCGGAGTCTGGGCAATGTAGCCATTGGGTCCCAGTCGCAGGCTCTCTTTTTCAAGACCCTTCAACCCGCCAAGTAATAGGGGGGCAAGGCCAGCGCCGAGGAGCCGGTCAAATCGTGTATTAAAAGACATGTTAATGCGTGACTTCGGTGTCAGGTGCACAAAGGCACCGGATCACCAGCTGAAGAGTGTCCAGCGGTTGATGTTCATGTGTCGCATGTTGTCGTTATGCTGTGAATCGAGCGTTCCATCTCGATCCATGTCGACCCATGCATACGGCAGACCAACGGGCGGATTCACCTTCACCATATAAACCGTGCCATTTTCCCGGTGCTCTTCAATGGTCTCCTCGCCCTTTTTGATAATCGTAACGTCTGGCTCCATCGGCTTACCGCTTTCGACGGGCGCAGGGAGGTCCGGCTGATCCAGAGGAATCATGGATCCATCCTGTACCGCATCGTCGCTAATGGCGTGGACCGGGAGGGAGAGGGTAAAGAGAGCGATGGCAAGAATCCGCTTCATGCTCGGTTGGTATCCGGGAACGTTAGAATAACTCGCTAATGATATTACATTAGGACTCCGCATGGGGTTATTGCCCATCATTGTTTGCTCGGATGGATCACCATGGATGACGCTCAACTTCTCCGTTATAGCCGCCAGATATTGCTCCCTCAGATTGATGTCGAAGGACAGGAGAGACTGCTTGGAAGTACCGCGTTGATCGTGGGACTGGGAGGACTCGGATCACCTGCCGCCATGTACCTTGCGAGTGCAGGCGTTGGAACGCTCATTCTCAATGATGATGATGTGGTCGATCTGACCAACCTGCAACGTCAGATCCTTCATGGAACGGCCTCACTGGGTCTTCATAAGACGGAATCGGCGCTGAACGGCCTAAGGGATCTCAATCCTGATCTCCATTACGAGACGCTTCCCCATCGGCTCGATGAAAAAGAGTTGCTGGACGTTCTTGAGCGTGTCGATGTGGTCCTTGATTGCTCAGATAACCTTGGCACCCGATTCCTCGTCAATAAAGCCTGTGTGGCTCGGAAAACCGCCCTGGTCAGCGGAGCCGTAATACGTTTTGAAGGACAAATTGCTGTATTTGACCCTGCGAGGGTGGATAGTCCTTGTTACAATTGCCTCTACGGGGATATGGAGGAGCTGTCCGACACCTGTAGCCGGAATGGTGTGATTGCACCGTTGCCTGGGGTGATCGGAAGCATGCAGGCTCTGGAAGCCATTAAATATCTGGTGAACCCGCAGTCAGTCATGACAGGAACACTCCTGATCTTTGATGCGTGGTCAACTGAATGGCAAAGGCTCCGCCTTAAGCGGAACCCATCCTGTCCTACCTGTAATGCGGCACGTTGATTTCAAGCCAGGACATCAGATTCATCATCAGATAGCCCATCATGAGCGAAGCCCCCTCCGATAAGGAATCGGCCGATCGTCCAGATTCCGATACCAGCCTCCGTCAGAAAGTCATCCTCTGGACACTGGCAGCCCTGATCATCATGTTCTGGGACGACCTGCTTGGTTTCCTGCTGCACGCCCTGCATATCCTTCTCGAATACCTCGAGCTCGCAACAGAAGAAATCATTATTCATCTGTTCCATGTCGAAGAGCACGAAGGGCAGATGTATACGGCATGGCTCGGTCTGACCGCCTTTGTGGTGCTCTCTGCCTGGACCTATCGAACGGTTCGCCGTAAATTCAAGGCCAGATTCAGATCGTGGGCTTACTTTCGGTCCTGGATCAAGGTCTATAGTCAGGAACATTGGCTCAGCTTGCTGCTGATCACCCTTTTCTACACTGCCTATCTTGTTTTTCTATAACAACAAGATCAGCGCACTCTTCATTCACGGATTACGACTTCTACCATGAGCGATTACAAGAAATACATCTGTCAGGCATGTGCTTGGGTATACGACGAAGAGTTAGGCGATCCGGATTCTGGATTGGCCCCGGGCACCCGTTATGAAGATATCCCTGATGATTGGTATTGCCCTGAATGTGGCGTGGACAAGACCTATTTTGATTTGATGGAATAATCGATCCGTCAGGTGAAAGTGCCTTAGGTTCGAGCAATCATGCGCCGAACCAAAGGCGCATATTCACGTTCGGCATTCGATGCCTGCACCTCAAGCTGAAGACTGAGCTTCGTGACGCGATCAAGCACATCCTGCTGTGACTTGGCCGTCCGCTCAATGGCCCCGCGGATGGATTGGCCTTCCGCCTCCAGAGCCTCACGCACCCCGCTCCTGAGCCCTTTCAAAGCACTGACCTCTAGAGAAGGTCTTAGCCGCGAATAGACGATCCAAGGCGCAAACCACGCGAGTCCGATGAGCAGGAGCGTGTGAACGGCAAAATCGGTTCCCAGGTAGTCGAGATGCAGGGCTGCACTCTGGTAATAGCCGATAACGACCTGATAGGAGGCCCAGCCGCAGGCAAGCAAGGGCAACAGAAAGGTCAGCACGCTTGCGACTCTCATGCAGGTTCTCTGAAAGGCATTACCTGGCATGGCCAGTGCATGACGCAGCCGGAGTTGCCCACGTTGCAGCACCCTATGTCCGGTCTCATCAATGAGGGGGTCCACCTGATGTTTCAGGGGGATCACGGGCAATCGCTTCTCGCCCGCAGCCACCATAAGTTGAGACAAGGCATCCTTGATGCGGCCCTCAGCCCATGCATCCCAGAGGACCGGAGGGGAATCATCCTTCTGCCGGACCGCCGTTGACGTCGATCCTTCTG
Source organism: uncultured Methylococcus sp. (assembly GCA_964344615.1). GTDB lineage: Bacteria > Pseudomonadota > Gammaproteobacteria > Methylococcales > Methylococcaceae > UBA6136. The sequence goes on along the minus strand of CAYFOC010000063.1, from coordinate 5,341 downwards.
TTCCGGTGTCCTGTGTTCCGCCAAATCGATCCAGCAGCATTCTGACGACTGCCGCAAAGGTCCATTCCATGCCATCCATGAGATCCTTGACCGTCTCCTCCCAGATTCGCTCCCACAGCGCAAGGAGATCCTCGTAATTGCCATCCCCTCGGATTTGCAGAATCCAGCCCGAGACGGCCTCGCGAAGTGCCTCAATCTGTGCAACACCTGCATGAGCATCCAGTTGTGCAACGAGATGCCTTGAAGTGAGCAATTCAAGCAATGACGTCAACTCGTGAATTCCACCTGTAGGATCCGTGGATGAAGATGCAGCGATGGTCCTAAGAATGATGGGGTCTTCAAATCCCGAATCCATCAGAAGAGACTTAAAATCCTCGTACTGCACATCTTCGCCTCGATCCCATTGGTTCAAGACGAATAACCACGCATGGTCACCGCCATGCGCGCGTAAGAGTCGCCATCCCTTGTCATCACGATAGCGTTCGGGACTGACGACATACACCAGCACGTCGACATGCGGAAGCCAGGAGAGGACCAACGCCCGATTCGATTCATCCACGCTGTCGATGTCCGGCATGTCGACCCAGAGGATCTGCCGATTGGCTTCAACCGTATGCCTGGCGAGACGAACCTCTTCAATCGGCAAATCGTTCGGAAGTTGCCGAAAAGAGATCGACTCATGAAGATAAAGCGATACCTCACAACTGGTCGGGCGCTCGATTCCCGTTCTCGCTATCTCCTGACCTGCCAGGCGGTTGAGGAGAGAGCTCTTGCCGACCCCGGTGCCGCCAAAAAATGCGGCGGTGAGCGGCCGGTGGGAAGAGGGATCGAATAACATCCCAGGAGCCCGTGTGCTCAGTGCCTCAAGGAGGGGCAGCTCGCGTCCGGTGAGCCATGCATCCTTTTCAGCATCATGGAGAAAGTTCTTGAGAGAATCCAATACATCCTGTTGAACGCGCATGAAGGATCTCCGGACCTCAGGACCCGCGACGGAGAGATTCAACGTTCTCCAGCTGTTCACTGGAGATGCCAATCCGTAAACCCGGATCGATGGTGGAGGGAAGTCGAGCGAGGGGTGTCATTAAGGAATGCCGTAACAGTCTTTCTACCGCTTCAAGCTGCTTTCGTTTGAGTTCTTCCTGTGACCGGGTCATGAAATGTCCCAATGTGCTCTCGGCCAAGAGGGACGTCATGGAGAGAATGGCCGGTGCGATGACGAAATCCTGGATGCCTATTCCACCGGTATGGAGTGCGACGCCCAATGCAGCCGCATCGGTCGTGACCCTGGTAGCGCGAAGGCTATTGAGAATGACGGGATGGTCCTCTAAATGCGCATAGAGACTTCGGGCCGTCGATTCGATTTCAGGGCGGAAGCCGTTCACGTAGTCGGCACAGGCCACATCGAACTGGCCCAGCATCGTGGCTCTCTGTGCCGAAAGCTGCTGACTCAGACCGCCACGCCACCGCCGAACCGAATAATCTTCAGACTCATCCAGCAGTAACTCTTCAGAGAGCTGGATCAGCGCATGTTGGGCAATTTGGTGAAGCGCAGCTCGTTCAATGCCATCCGTGTTCTGATCCTGGCCTCCGGCTGCGCGGCCAAGGCGCGTCAATTGACGCATGGGCCACGTTACGACCCGCCTGGCGGCATGCAGAGCCGTGCCGATTCCAGGCACCTCCAGCAGCGTGAGAAGCTCGGCCAGTGCGCGCTGAAAGGTCTCGTAATGATTGGGGTGATTTAGATAATCCCGCTGATAACGGGAAAGACATTCTTCTGTCAGTTGGTCCAGCCGTTCAGACCATCCGCGACCCAGGTCATTTTCAGCATGAATCGGTTGGGTCCATGCCATCCAGTGGCGATCAATCACCCGATCGGCAAGTCCGGAACTTGTCCTGCGCTGGTGCAGAAGAACATCGAATTTTGGGCTAATGAGTGAAGTCATGGATCCTTGATCACCATGACTGGCCTCTTCACGCGAGTAGGGGAGTGCTACGATTCCCGGCAAGGGATCCTTTCGAAATGATGCCCATTTACGCGACACAGAATCAATCAGCGCAGCTTCTGACGCTGCATCGGTTTTGTTGATGACCAGCAAGGTGGGCTGGGCCAATGGTTCAATCAGATGGATAAATTCCCAAACGGATAAATCACCGTATTTGTCCTTGCTGACCACGATGACAACCATATCCATCAGTGCGACAAGCCGCAGTACGGAACCCTCGTAGCGATGTGCGGCCACCGAATCAAAATCGGGTGTATCCCAAAGTATGGCGTTCCCAAGTTCAGGACGAATACGCGAGGACTCGATGGCGTCAAACCCGAAAGCCTCGAGATCATCGGGCTTGAGATTATTGGAAGGGAGTCGCCGATAACCTTCGAAATACGCTCCCAGACGATCAAGCCAACCCGGGGATCTTGGTGCTGAAAAGCCTTGTGGATGAACCGTAAAGCCGGCTAAAGGACTGGGTTTCGCGATCTCCAGCCCTGAAATCCAATTAATGACAGAGCTTTTTCCCGATTGGGTCGGACCAAATACGCCGATTTGCAAAGGTTCCCCTTCGCCGATAAGTCCGAGAGACTCCCGGACCAGTGCAGCTTCAGCCAGAGTCAGGCTTTGAAGCAGAGAGGGGTAGGAAGCCTTTATCCGCGGATCCCTATCCCCAACCGCCCGTAACGCATTGAGATAGCGTTTCTGGAGAAGCCGTAGGAATGAAAGCATCGGAGGGTTGGGATGAGCATCTGATGAAGAGTTCGCGGGATTGTACACGATGGCATTCCGTGGCCCGCGATCCTTATTCTGGACGTCCTGTTGCGAGGTCATACTGCGGGCAATTTGAATCGACGCACGATCCAGATGGCAACAAACGGTATCACGAGCCCGAGGACCGTTGAAGTGATCAACAGACTGCCCAAATCATCGTAGTTTGCAGGTACCGTTTGGAGACCGCTGACGGGGTCACGGATTTCTCGGGTAACGGTGTAGATCTTATTCAGATATTTGGTCAGAAGCTGGCTCAAGGCGAGGGAGAGATTGGTGAAAGAGGCCATAACCGCAAAGAAGGTTGCCTTGAGATGACTCGGCGCAGAATGGGCAATCCATGCCAGCATTGGAACCATGGCAATTTGTCCCAACGGCGATTCAAGGGCGGTATCGACCAGGGCAATGAAACGGGCATCCACCACGCCATTGGTCATGGCGGCCGTCCAATGATGAACGCCGTAGAACATGGCAATCGTCGGTATGGATAGAAACGCACCGACCAATGTCAGAAAGCCCACAATGGAAGAAACTGATTTTTCGGCCATTTGCCGCCGAAACAGGAACAAGCCAGCAAGACTGAGCACACTGCCGATCAGGGAAAGGCGCGCCATGAACGATTGGTCAAACCCGAGACTATCGATCATCCACCAACTCGAACCCGGGCCAGGGGAAGGCACCGCCCGAAAGAAGAAAATAAGGATCGCAGTTCCGAGGAGAACATTCCTCGCATCCTTTTGCATTTCCCGTGATATCCGGATCATAAGACCGATGATAATGGTCGAGGAAACCAGGAAGATCGCTTCCTGACCATAGTGGAAGTTGGCGATGCCAATCCCGATGGAGGTCAGGGCAAAAATAAGTCCACCACCCAGAATGAGCCAGTTTGCCCGCGTCTCCTGTATAGGTTCATGGGTCAGCTGGTCGATCTCGTGGCGGGTATAGCCGAGTTTTACCAGACGATAGCGGTAACGATGCCTGAGAACACTGGCGAGAAGGACACCCAGACAAGAAATGACGGGTATCACCAGCGCCATCTGATAAATCCTGAGATAGATTCCCACCTTGTCGAGTTCGCGCATGCCCTCGACATCCTTGAACATATAAACGTTGATGAGGGCCACCGCCAGAGTACCCACGATTGTTGAAACACGCCCCAATGTTTGCATGGTGGAGTGCATCAGGCGTTGTTGGGCATCTGTCAACAGTCGTCCTTCGGTATCGGTCCCCGGAACAGCTTCAACCGTCATGGCATCAGCCACAACGTCCTGTATGACATATCCGACCGGTGCAAGAATCACGCTAATCACATACCACGATCCGGCCGGCAGGATCGCCTCCATCGCCGCGCGATGATCGAGTAGCCCGATCATGATGCCGATGCTTGCGGCGATGAGACTAGCCCCCAGAAGCACCAGCCAACCCTTGTAACGCCAGATGAGATCCACCAGGTGTCCGATCGGCAGCTTCAGGGTCCATGGCAACATGGCCCAGAAGGCAAGCCCTGCGAGAAACTCCGCAGTGAGCCCCAGATATTCCTTGACGAAGAAGGTGCCCACAATGCCGGTCAGGCCGGAGATACCTGCTGCGAGATAGACCATGAGGGGGGGGAGATAGCTCAGCCTAATTTCTCGCGTGAGCTCAAGAAAATGGCGATCAATCCATCGCAGAATGGAAAAGGTCTCTTGTTGAGGGCTGGAGCGATGAATCCGCATGGAATGGTTCTCGATTGGTTTCGTCCATTCTAGCGGAGAGGTCCATGCGTGTTACATTGGTAATGTGCTTCTCTTTCCACATTACCCCGCTATCCATGAGTATTCGTCACTTACTCGTCCTGATCCCTGTTTCTTTTGGCTTGCATCTCTTTCACGCCAATCCTCTCCTGATCTTCATCGTTTCCGGTCTCGCGATCATTCCGCTCTCTCACATGATGGTTGATGCGACCAAGGTGCTGACGAAGACCTGGGGCCGAAGTGTGGCAGGGCTGATCAATACGACCATGGGTACGTTGCCAGACATCTTCATTGGCATTTCGGCGCTCACCCATGGGCTCGGCGAATTCGTCAAGGCATCCATCACCGGAGCCATCATGAGCAATCTTCTGCTCGGCGTCGGTTTCGGTATCGTGGTCGCAGCACGAAAAAATCCCCGCGGAGTCCGTTTTGATCAGGACTCAAGTCACCTTCTCTCAGGACTCATGTTGCTGGCGACAATCGGGCTCATCATCCCGGCCATCTTTAGTATCAGTACCGATACTGAACGGGAAATCAGCCTTGAGATTTCCATCGTTCTCCTCGTGACCTATCTCGCCAGTGTTGTTTTCACCCTAAAGGAACCTGCCAAGATGTCCGACATGCCGGACATTGCGATGGACGCACCAGATTCCGACGTGGTGTCTTCCGTCAATGGGATGCCTCGTGCGATTGGCATGCTCGTGAGTACAGGGATCGTTTTGGCGCTGATGAGTGAAATTCTGACGCACGCGGTTGAGCCAGCATCCAGAATGCTGGGCTTTACGCCTATTTTTGCGGGTATTTTCCTGCTCGCCCCGGTTGGAAGCGCCGTTGAAATCGTGAATGTGC
>CAYFOC010000062.1:0-9096 GCA_964344615.1 uncultured Methylococcus sp. | reverse complement strand
CTTCAATCGTATCAATATGGGGCGGCAACAAACCTCTCAGTCCGTAAAGATCCCGCTCTTTCTCACTGAAGGCACTACCCTTGTTGAAAATCGGATTCTCAAGGAGGCTTTGCCCGTAGAGATGGGGTGGAAAATAGGGTCTTAGAACCTTGGAAGGAGGTGGCTTCATGATGAACGATCGATTAAGGGCGCTGGATGCTTATGAAAACTCATGCAGATTTTGTGCCCTAGCCGGAGTCAAGGGTGACTCAGGCCTCATCAGGGATGTAAGGAATGAGCGCTTTGGTGACCTTGTGAACAGACAATCCATCGGATCAAACCCGAAACCTCGAAGGCGAAGGACGAACTGCCAATGCGTTGACAGGGGCAGCAAAACAAAAAGCCAGAAGGCCCGTATTGATTGGACTTTCTGGCTTCCTATGGGTCGCTTTGTACCCGAATTTGGCGGAGAGAGAGGGATTCGAACCCTCGATACGTTGCCGTATACACGATTTCCAGTCGTGCGCCTTCGACCACTCGGCCACCTCTCCAGTTAGCCGTCAATTGTAACCTAGTTTACGCATGGAAAGGGATATTTCAGGCACGCTCAAATGAAAAGGCGAGGACTTCATCAATAGATTTGGCGCCGGTCAGCACCATCAATAATCGATCAAGACCTATCGCAATCCCTGAACAATCGGGCAACCCGAACGTTAGCGCGTCGATTAACCGATCATCAATCGCTGGCAAAGTCATCCCAAGTCGCGCTCTAGCCGCCAAATCCATTCGAAAACGCGCTTCCTGCTCAATGGGATCGGTCAGTTCGTGGAACCCGTTACCCAACTCCATACCACCCATAAAGAGTTCAACACGCTCCACCCATCGCGTATCATCCGCCGACTTTTTGGCCAGCGATGGCAAAATAGCAGGGTATCGGCTAACCATGGTCAGGCAATTGCTCTTGAGTATGGGCTGTATCAGGCAACTGAAGAGAAAATCCAGCCAATATCCTCGATCATCACCACAAATCGTCTCGGCATCACCAAGGCCTCTACTCGCCGCAAGTGCCGACATGTCACTCAGGCTGGCATCCAAGGGGTGCAAATCGAGATGTTTTTGAAATGCCTCGAGATATGTCACGTACTCCACGGACATGCTGAATCCGAAAATCGCTGCAAGACGCCGAATCAAGCTCGCGACCTCCTCCTGGAGATCGTGAAGATCAGACCCAACGCGATACCACTCGAGCAACGTAAATTCGGGATTGTGATGCCGCCCTACCTCACCATTCCTGAATGCCTTGGATATCTGAAAAATAGATCCCATACCCGAAGCAAGGAGTCGCTTCATGGCAAATTCTGGCGAAGTCTGAAGATAAAGAGGCGTCGAACCCCGCCCTTCGGTCAGGGCATACTCAGTCCTGAACCCCGAGAGCATGGGATCGGTGACCGTTCTTTGGCAGAGAAGCGGTGTCTCCACCTCCAGAACGTCTAGCTCCAGGAAAAAGGCACGTATCTCTGCACACATAGCAGCGCGAGCCTCAAAAGCCTCACGCTTAGCGTTTGTTGCCCAGGGAGCCTGGTAGATCAAAAGAGGGAAAATCTGGACAGAAGAACAGGGACGCACGGCGGCGTCCCTGTATCTTGAGATTACTTAACGCGGGAAACGTATTCGCCGGTTCGCGTATCTACCTTGATGATTTCATCCGTAGAGATGAATAAGGGAACACGAACAACAGCGCCGGTTTCGAGTGTTGCGGGCTTACCGCCACCACCGGAAGTATCCCCACGCACACCCGGATCGGTTTCAACGATCTTGAGTTCGACGAAGTTAGGCGGTGTAACGCCAATCGGCACGCCGTTATAGAGAGTTACTTGGCATTCGTCCTGTTCCTTGAGCCACTTCTTGGCATCAGAAATCGCGGCCTCATCCGCAGCATACTGTTCGAAGGTCTCTGTGACCATGAAATGCCACATTTCGCCATCGTTATAGAGATACTGCATGTCGGTATCGACAACGTCCGCCGTCTCAAAGGTATCACCGGACTTGAAGGTCCGCTCAATAACGCGGCCCGTCTTGAGATTACGCAACTTTACGCGATTGAACGCCTGACCTTTTCCCGGCTTAACGAATTCATTTTCGAGAATGGTGTAGGGGTCCCCATCGATCATCAACTTGAGACCGTTTTTGAATTCACTGGTACTTACTGTCGCCATTCTCGTTTTTTCCTTTGGGATTAGCCGAACACAAGCGCGCAATTATAATGGAGAGCCGGCCCTACACCAATTCCCGATTTCCTATGCAAGCCAGTTGGCAATCAGAAATAGCCACCGCATTTCGACATCCACGTGACTTGCTTCAGTTTCTAGAACTGAAAGAGTGCGCTGATATCCTCGAGGAATCAGGCTTTCCCTTCCTCGTCAGCCGCGCTTTTGCGAACCGGATGGTCAAAGGCGATCCTCTTGATCCACTCCTGCTTCAGGTGATTCCAAGTCGACAGGAAGCCATCCACCAGGAAGGCTACACGGCAGATCCGGTCGGCGACCTTCAGGCATCACTGACCCCAGGGCTTTTGCAAAAATATAAGCACAGAGCCCTGGTAATAACGACCGGGGCTTGTGCAATACATTGCCGCTATTGTTTCCGGCGGGATTTCCCCTACTACGACCAGCAAAGTAGCCACAGCCGATGGCCAAGCCAACTCAGTCACCTGAGGGAGGACTCCTCCATTGAAGAGGTCATCCTCAGTGGTGGAGACCCGCTAATGCTCTCTAATGACAGAATCTCCAAGATACTCGAGGATCTTGAAACCCTGCCCCACATCCAAAGAATCCGATTTCACACACGAATGCCGGTTGTGCTACCTAGCCGGATCGATCAGGAGTTAGCGCTTATCCTGCAAAAGAGTTCACGGCAACTGATCATGGTCATTCATAGCAATCACCCGAATGAACTGGATAAAGCAGTTGAGAACAGCTTGGACACTCTGAGACAGAGTGGCGTAACTTTATTGAATCAGGCCGTGCTTTTGAAAGGTATTAATGACAATCCCGACACGCTGATCTCACTCAGCAAACGACTTCATGAGTCACACGTGCTCCCCTATTACCTGCACGCATTGGACCACGCCACCGGAACAGCCCACTTTGATGTGGCCGTAGACAAGGCCCTAGAACTTATGGACCGGCTCAGAGACTCGCTCCCAGGCTATCTGGTGCCTAAATTGGTGCAGGAGATTCCCGGGAAATCTTCAAAAACGCCCCTTTTCTGATGCCCATCAAAAAGGGGCCCGAAGGCCCCTTTTTTCGATCTCAAAAGCCTTGAATCAGCCTTCGAGTTCGGCTGCCTTCATGCTCAGGCGCACACGACCCTGACGGTCGATTTCCAAGACCTTGACCTTAACGATATCGCCTTCAGCCAGCTTATCGCTAACCTTCTCAACGTGTTCGTCAGAAATCTGGGAGATATGCACCAGGCCATCCTTGCCAGGAAGAACGGTTACAAATGCCCCGAAATCCATCAGTCGAGCCACGCGGCCTTCGTAGATTTTGCCAACCTCGACCTCTGCCGTGATCTGCTCAATGCGGCGACGCGCCTCATCTCCTGCCTCACGATCAACCGAAGCCACCTTGACGAGTCCATCATCCGTAATATCGATGCTTGCTCCAGTCTCTTCGGTGATTGCCCGAATAGTGGCGCCGCCTTTACCGATAACGTCACGAATTTTGCTCGGATCAATACTGAAACTGACAATACGCGGAGCGTAATCAGACATTTGCTCACGGGGTGCCGACAGCGCTTCTGCCATCTTGCCCAGAATATGCAAACGTCCCTGCTTGGCCTGTTGGAGGGCCTTGCTCATGATTTCCGGGGTAATTCCGTCAATCTTGATATCCATCTGCAGCGCGGTAATGCCATCTTCGCTACCGGCCACCTTGAAGTCCATGTCACCAAGATGATCTTCATCGCCCATGATGTCGGAAAGAATAGCGAACGCATCGCCTTCTTTGATCAGCCCCATGGCAATACCGGCAACCGGAGCGAGGGTCGGCACACCCGCATCCATCAGCGCCAGACTGGAACCACAGACCGAAGCCATAGAGCTTGACCCATTCGATTCAGTGATTTCTGAAACAACTCGAATGACGTAAGGGAAGTCTTCCTGGCTCGGCATGACGGCCTGAACGCCGCGCTTCGCCAGACGACCATGTCCTACTTCACGGCGTTTCGGAGAACCGATCATGCCGATTTCACCTACGCAGTAGGGAGGGAAGTTGTAGTGGAAAAGGAACGTTTCCTTGTATTCGCCTTCGATTGCGTCAATCACCTGGGCGTCACGACCTGTGCCCAGTGTCGCGACAACCAGAGCCTGAGTTTCACCGCGGGTGAAGAGTGCTGATCCATGCGTTCTCGGAAGTACCCCGGTACGAATCGTAATGGGTCGCACCGTCTGCAGGTCGCGTCCATCAATTCGCTTAGCATCCTTCAAGATCGTGCCACGAACCGTGTTGTACTCAAGATCTTCAATCAGAGTCTTGACGGACTTTGCCGTGTACTGGCCTTCGGCAGTCAGCTTTTCAACGGCTTCGTTACGGGCAGCCTTGAGAGCCTGCTGGCGCTGTTGCTTGTCAGCAATCTGGTAGCCAGCCGCAACAGCGGCACCCGCAGTGTCCTTGACCAACTGAACCAAAGTGGCATCCGCTTCAGGAGCCGTCCAATTCCAGGCCTGAACACCTACTTCGGCGGCAAGCTCACGAATGGCATTGATCGCGGTCTGCATCTGCTCATGACCGAAGACCACGGCCCCGAGCATTTCCTCTTCAGACAGCATGTCCGCTTCAGATTCAACCATCAGAACAGCGTTCTGCGTACCAGCCACTACCAGATCGAGCAGGGAGTCGTCTAACTCGCTGGCAGTAGGATTGAGTACGTATTTGTCATCAATGAAGCCGACGCGCGCCGCACCAATCGGTCCTTTGAACGGCATGCCAGACAGCGTGAGCGCGGCAGACGCACCGATCAACGCAGCGATATCCGGGTCAACCTCGGGGTTGAGGGACATCACGGTTGCCGTGATCTGCACATCGTTATTGAACCCTTCCGGAAACAGCGGGCGGACAGGGCGATCGATCAGACGCGCTGTCAGGGTTTCCTTTTCAGAAGGACGCCCTTCCCGCTTAAAGAATCCGCCCGGAATCTTTCCTGCAGCGTATGCTTTTTCCTGATAGTCCACGCGCAGCGGGAAGAAATCTGTATCAGGAGAGGCCTCGCGCTTTCCTACGGCGGTGACCAGCACGACCGTGCCAGCCATATCAACCATCACGGCTGCATCAGCCTGACGGGCGATTTCGCCGGTTTCGAGCGTAACCAGATGCGCGCCGTACTTGAATTGTTTCCGGATTGGGTTCACAGCAATACCTACGATGTTACTTTTTAGCGACGCAGACCAAGTCTCTCGATCAGGCTCTTGTAACGAGCAACATCCTTGCCCTTGAGATAATCAAGAAGCTTGCGACGCTGATTCACCAGTCTCAGAAGACCACGACGTGAGTGGTGGTCCTTCTTGTTCTGCACGAAGTGCGGAGTAAGATGGTTGATACGAGCGGTCAGCAGGGCTACCTGAACTTCCGGAGATCCGGTGTCATTTGCGGCGAGCTGGTAGTCCTTGACGACAGCGCTCTTGTCAGCAGCGGTATAAGACATAAATTTCGACTCCTAAAAACTGGGCTTTTGGTAAACATGACATTTTACCGAGAAATAGCCCCGATAATCAAATCCAGATACGCCCCCTAAAGGGTGGCGAGGTTAGCCATTCGCCGTGGGCTGACACGCCCAGGCTCGAGAATCTCTCCCAGACCCAGAAAACCTTCCGGGCCATAAATTCGGACCCATCCTGACTCCGGAGCATCCGGACAGTCAAAGGGATTTCCGCATCGTGCATACCGCATCGCAGCATCATCAAGATGGATCTGCGGAAAGTGTGAAACCAGCGCATCCATTGGGTTCAAGCGGCTCATTCGCTCTTCGGAGGAAAGCGCCTCAAGCTGATCCAAGGTGATCGCATCTTCAATTCGGCAATCAGACACGCCTATTCGACGCAGAACTTCAACATGCCCACCCGTCCCGATGGATCTTGCCAAGTCCACCGCCAATGACCGTATATAGGTTCCCTTGGAGCAATGGACATCAAGATCAATCCAGCCCTCACCAAACCCATCGACGATAGCCTCATGAATCGTCACCGGCCTCGCTTCACGAACCACTTCGACCCCCTGCCTCGCCAAGGCGTAGAGCCGTTGCCCCTGGTGCTTCAGCGCGGAATACATCGGAGGAACCTGAAGAATATCTCCACGCAGATCATTCAACGCATGATCAATGAGACTCAGGCTAAGTTCAGGCACTGAGAAGGATGACGTTGGCACACCATCAGCATCCGCAGAGTCGGTTTCCGTCCCCAGACGAATCCGAACCTTGTAACGCTTATCGCTGTTTAAGAGGTGTGAGGAGAACTTGGTTGCCTCCCCCAAGCAGACGGGAAGAAGGCCGCTAGCGAGGGGATCCAGACTTCCCGTGTGGCCCGCCTTTTTTGCCCCGAAGAGCCACCGCGCTTTCTGCAAGGCTGCGTTTGATGAAATACCGATCGGCTTATCGAGTAAGAAAACGCCGTGGATATGTCGGAATTGCTTGCGAGGCGAACTCATTCGTCGGAAGAGTCTCCAGCGTTTTCCGCTTCGTCCGCGCTGATATCCTTGAGAAGTGCGTCCATTTGCATACCACGCTCGATGGAATCATCGAACTGGAGCCGTAATTCCGGAATATTCCGAATCCGGATGCGACGACCCAACTGATGCCGCAACTCCGGCAAGGATTCGTTCAATCGCTTGATGCAGGCCGAATTACTGAGCTTGGCCCCGAGGAAGCTGACGTACAACTTTGCGACCGAAAGATCACGAGTCAACTCAACATCACTAAGGGTCACCATACCCAGATCAGGGTCCTTGATTTGCGTCCGAATCACATCCGCAAGTTCGCGGTGCATCTGGGATGCAACGCGATCACTGCGACTGAACTCTCTGGGCATCAGTGAGGTACCTGAACGCGCTCAAAGACTTCGATCTGGTCGCCGACCTTGATTTCGTTGTAATTCTTGACGCCCATACCGCATTCCATGCCAGCCTTGACTTCAGCTGCGTCATCCTTGAAGCGACGCAGTGAATCCAGCTGCCCTTCGAAAATAACAACGTTGTCACGAAGAACACGAATGGGCAAATTACGCTTAACAAACCCTTCAGTAACCATACAGCCTGCAATGGCGCCAAATTTCGGGTGACGGAATACATCGCGCACTTCCGCATTACCAACAATTTGTTCTCTGAATTCTGGTTCCAGCATCCCCTTCAGAGACTTCTTGATCTCGTCAATCGCCTCATAAATGATGCTGTAGTAGTGAAGATCGACACCGCGCTCTTCAATCAGCTTGCGGGCTCCCGCATCTGCACGAACATTGAATCCGATAATGATCGCATTGGACGCCAGTGCCAAATTGGCATCTGACTCACTGATACCACCAACGCCGCCGCCAATAATCTTGACCTTGACCTTATCGGTGGACAGATCCGTCAATGAACCACGCAGAGCCTCAAGGCTGCCCTGAACGTCGGCCTTGATGATGATATTGAGATCAAGGCTTCCGGCGCTGCTTTCCATTCGCGCAAAGATATTTTCAAGCTTGAGAGCCTGCTGCTCAGCGAGCTTGGCACTCCGAAGCTTTTCTTCACGCTGCATTGCGATTTCACGAGCTTTACGCTCATCAGCGACCACGATGAACTCGTCACCCGCATTCGGAGCCCCTGAAAGACCAAGGATTTCTACAGGGCATGAAGGCCCAGCTTCCTTGAGGGGTTTTCCATTTTCATTGAACATCGCGCGAACACGACCAAATTCCATACCACACAGCAGGAAGTCGCCCTTCTTGAGGTGCCCCTGTTGGATGAGGATGTCGGCTACGGGGCCACGTCCCTTTTCAAGCTTAGATTCGAGAACGACACCTGTCGCAGGAATATCGTGCGCAGCCTTGAGCTCCAGAACTTCAGCCTGAAGGAGGATTGCGTCCAACAATGCGTCAATTCCGTGCCCCGTCTTCGCGGAGACCTCGACAAACTGGCAATCGCCACCCCATTCTTCTGGAATGACGTTGAAGTTCGTCAGTTCATGCTTGACCTTTTCTGGGTCAGCTTCCGGCTTATCAACCTTATTGACAGCCACAACCATGGGCACGTTCGCCGCACGAGAGTGATCGATTGCCTCACGCGTCTGGGGCATCACACCATCATCAGCCGCAACAACAAGTACGACGATGTCGGTTGCCTGTGCGCCTCGGGCACGCATAGCAGTAAATGCCGCGTGACCCGGTGTATCGAGGAAAGTAACCGATCCATGAGAGGTCTTTACCTGATAAGCACCAATGTGCTGGGTAATACCGCCTGCCTCACCAGCCGCCACACGGCTCTTGCGAATGTAGTCGAGCAGAGACGTCTTTCCGTGATCGACGTGCCCCATGATCGTAACCACTGGTGCGCGCGCAGTTTGCTCGGCCTGTGAAGCCAGGTTGAGCGTTGCCTCAATTTCGGCTTCCAAAACATTTTCGACCTGCAACGATGGGGTATGCCCCATTTCCTCCACCAGGAGGACCGCCGTGTCTTGATCCAGGATCTGATTAATCGTGGCCATGATCCCCATTTTCATCAACGTCTTGATGACCTCGGTGGCCTTGACCGACATTCTTTGGGCAAGATCCGAAACCGTGATGGTTTGCGGAACAAGGACTTCGCGCACTACTGGACCCGTGGGGCGCTCAAAACCATGCTTTGATTCAGGAAGAACAGCCTGCCTACCTGGCTTGACCTTCTTTTTCATCTTGGGCTTGGATCGCAGACTATCCATGCTTGCGCCATCTTCCAGAGAGCGCTCGCGCTCCTTCTTCTTGCCACGACGATCATCCGCATCGGACTTATCTTCTGTGACAACGGCGGGCTGTGGACGAGGTCTTTCCGCTGATACTACTGCCGGTGCTGCAGGCGCTACCGGTGATGTGGGTACCACGGCAGGTTGCACTGG
>CAYFOC010000061.1:0-9191 GCA_964344615.1 uncultured Methylococcus sp. | reverse complement strand
AAAGATGCCCCCGCAGGCAATGATCGGCACCCGGCCACTCAACTGACGCGCCAAGGACTCAACGATGGCCGTGGAAGCTTCTAAAACCGGTCGGCCACTCAATCCGCCCGCTTCCATGCCATGCGGCAAATGAGAAACCCCCTCTCGCGATGACGTCGTATTCGTCGCGATCACGGCATCAACACTGAAACGCACCAGACAATCCGCAATCGCCTCGACTTCAGCAGGCTCAAGGTCAGGGGCAATCTTGACGGCGATAGGGACGACCTTCCCATGCTGATGGGCCAACTGCTCCCGCTCCCTCATCAACCCGCCAACCAAAGCCTCCAGTTGAGCGCCCGACTGCAGGCTTCGCAAACCCGGGGTATTGGGTGAAGAAATATTGACCGTGATGTAGGTCGCATCCTGATACACCTTCTGGAGACCGATCCGATAATCTTCAAGCGCCTCTTCGACGGGTGTGTCCTTGTTCTTTCCGATGTTAATGCCGAGGATGCCCTGATACCTTGCCGCTCGGACCCGTGCAATCAGTGCGTCCACACCCTCATTATTGAACCCCATACGATTGATGATGGCCTCCGCCTCAGGCAGACGGAAAAGGCGTGGCTTGGGGTTTCCAGGTTGAGCCCGCGGCGTCACCGTCCCAATTTCAATAAAGCCAAAACCCAGCGCTCCCAATCCATTAATCGCGATGCCATCCTTGTCGAGGCCAGCAGCCAAACCTACAGGATTCGGAAAACGAATCCCCATGACTTCGCGAGCGGCGCCGCTCGATGGGCTACGCAAAGGATTGAGTGGGCCGAGTCCCTCAAGAGCCTGAAGCCCTGACAGGGAAATATGATGTGCAGCCTCGGGATCAAGCTTGAACAGCAGAGGTCTTAGCAGGGAATAGCACATGAGAAATCTCCAGATGATGTCATGGCGGCCTGATCAGGCCATGACGGTTTCTCGAACACGTTGCACCGCATCAGGATTAATCTGGCCAGATCGTCCACCGGTACAGAGTGCGCCGCGAAAACCCAGATAATCCGGGCCAATGGACTTCAGTATCGGAATATCCGATGGCGACAGCGAACCCGCAAGACCTGTCAGCAGTCCTGCATCCCGCCCTGCCCTCACGAAGCCTTGCAACCATGCCGCATCCCGATGCACCAGCAAGCCGCCTCGTACTTTATCCGCGGTATCCACCATGATCCCGCAGAACCCTGCGGCAGCAAAGGCGGGAAGGAGCGCCTGATCAATCGGCTGATCGGCAAACAAAACGGCGATCAGGCGATGTCCTTGAGCCATGATCGGGCGGAGTCTCTCTAAGACCGGTAGCCACAAATCAGCCTCAGGAAAAAAACCGATCTTGATGTAGTTCACACCCGTTTTGGTCATTTCCTGAACAGCCTCCGCGATGAGAGCAGGGTCCATGGGAAGATCGCCAACCGTGGCACTGACCGTCTGTGATGGAAACCGATCAACGATTTGCCGCACCAGGGAAACATCAAGAGCACCCAGAGCGCCTCTGGAGGGATTCTTGAGATCCAGAATATTGATTCCAAGAGGCGCGATCATCGTCGCTTCCTCCAGGGAGGAAACGCTGGCAAGCATCTGCGTCATGCCAGAGCTCCAATGTGATGATCCACGCGTTCCATGAGCCAGTCCCACGCCTCTTTTTCCAGAGGGCCCGCCGTCTTTTCTATTGCGATGGTCAAATATTCGATTTCCGAGCGGATTCGTTCAACAGGAAGCCGATCCAGGCGGCTGACCAGGATCGCCGCCTCAAGGACAGCCGCTTGCGCGCGGTTAAGCCCCTGGAAAGGTCGATGCACTGATTCATGAATCTTCCGGCAAAAAAACCGCACCCGAACCGGATCATCCTCATAGCGCTCCAGCACCATTTCAACGTGGCCGAGCGCATCAGCCAGCCGCACCCCCGTGACCTGTTCCGTCGGCACGACCGGCCAGTCCCTTCGCCCCGTCAGGCATCCCGCGAAGATCCGGACATCATCGACGTAATTCATGACCGCCGACTGAGTGGCAAATAGATTCTCCAGCGTCCGCGAAGGGCGAAAGGGCATCACCAGATAGCCGCCATCTTCCAGCACATGAACACCCATCGGTGCGAGGTGTGGCACCCCTTCAGGGGAGAGAGTAGTAAGAATAACCTCGCGAATCATGACTTGGATGCCTCGCCATCCGTGATGGGCCCACACTGTATTTTTGGGCTTTTGGTGAGTGTCGTTCCCGCCGCCTTATAGTCGTGCGGATCGACAGAATCTTCCTTTCCGGGATCAACGGCACAACCCCACTCCAGAGGCTGATCCTGGGTGTAACGCTTTCCAAGCTTCTGGGCAATTTCTGCGCGCGCCAATTCAACCCCCAGATAAAACGCATGGCCTCCATCCGTCTCTACGCCAAGATGTGGATAGAAACCAAACGGCTCGTCACCCTGCATCAGGCCATCGCGGTTGAAAACGTAAAGGCCACGATCACCTGCGAGCACGCGATAACTGGGGTCACGGATAGCCTTCTGAAGTTCAGTGATTTCCTCATGAGACAAAGGAAACGGATTTCGTTCATGCAAGGCCATGAGTCCGTCATCGATATGCTTGGGCAAACGATTGGCCTCCCTTGCGGCGTACATGATGCGCCGGGCTACGTCTGCTTCACGGAGTGCCCGCCGGGCATGTCGACTGACTTGTGTGGCAAGGATCTGTCTCACCTGCAATTCCGAACAAATGCCGAGCAGCAGGGCATTGATCCCCGCGGTATCGGCATGCGTCAGCTCGGTGAGATTGCCGACCCCCATCATGATTTCGACATCAGGATAGCGCTCACGGACACTTTGGTAGCGAACGATCGATTGGGTAAAGCCAAAATGAATGGGGTCAAGAATGGGATCTACGATGAATTCTCGCCCGGTCGCCGAAAACCGCTCGATGCAGCGATCCAATGAGGCAAGGTCACCATGTACGGCAGGAATCAGAATGGGTGTCGAGTCGACCTCATCAGCGATCCACAAGGTCTTCTCTGAAAGACTCAGAAGAAAATCCGCTCCTGCCCTGCCGCCCCGAAGCAGATCTTCATCCTCAAGGGAATCCACACTGACGAGAAATCCCTCCTGTTTGAGGACACGGACAGCCTCTTCAAGGTGAGGAAATGGGGTGGCGGGCAGACAACCGAGATCGATGACATCGGCACCATCACGCCGATATTGGAGGGCACGCTCCACGATGCCTTCAACACTGAGCTGAGGCGCTTCGACAATTTCGCCAAAGATATGAAGATCGTAGAGGCTGAGATCCGGCTTTTTTGCCGCACGCCCGAAAAATTCGGGAAGATCGTGCAGCTCCTCTGGCCCACGCTCTACCGGGATACCCAATTGATGCGACAGTGCCTCCAGATCCCCCCGACAACGACCGGGTACCAGGACCTTGTCCGCGCCGAAGGTCTCTTTGAGACGACGACCAATCATGTCCGCCGTCATCAGCGCGGCGACCGTAACCCCCAGCACATGGACGGTGTACTCAAACTCGGGCCGCATTTCCTCAAGGGTGCGACGCAATTGCCTTTCGGCCAGTTTTCCCGTCAGGAAAAGGATATGTTCAGGCATGACAGAACCCGACCCGAGAGTGAAGCCCCCTCGACTCCAAGGACCGCGGGGGCTTCAGCATGCTTAAATATCGAGGTTGCTGACCTCAAGGGCGTTCCGCTCGATAAAGTCACGACGCGGTTCAACCTGATCACCCATGAGCGTCGTAAAGATTTCGTCGGATGCGATCGCATCTTCGATCTTCACCTGAAGCAATCGCCGGGTATTTGAATCCAGCGTTGTTTCAAAGAGCTGTTCCGGATTCATCTCGCCCAGACCTTTGTAGCGCTGGATATGCTGCCCGCGGCGCGCTTCAGACATCATCCACTCAAACGCTTCGCGGAAGTTACCGACGCGCTCCTTTCGATCATCACTGCTCACAAAAGTCTCAGCGGTAAAGAGACCATCCACCGTGCGGGAGAACGCCGAAAGACGACGATAATCCTGTGAGCCAAAGAAACCGGCTGCCAGATCAAAATGCTTATAAACCCCGTGCAAGCGCTTGCTCACCGATAGCTTGAAATCGTCAGCGCTCTCACCATAACGAGGCTCGAACTGGAACTTGGATCCCTGATCCGTGACAGCAAGGCGTTCGCTCAAGGCGTTTAACCACGTTTGAACCCGCGCAGGATC
Organism: uncultured Methylococcus sp.; assembly: GCA_964344615.1. GTDB lineage: Bacteria > Pseudomonadota > Gammaproteobacteria > Methylococcales > Methylococcaceae > UBA6136. The sequence continues at coordinate 4,978 of CAYFOC010000061.1, read as the reverse complement.
GACGAGATCCTGGACCTCAATCGGGGCGACGTCGGTCAGGCCATCCAACAAGGCATCATCGTAACGATGACCCAGGCGATCTACGATTTGCCGAACGCCCAGATATTCCCGACAAAGGGTTTCAAGACCCTGGCCCTGAATGGGGGGCACCTCAGGGGCCGAATAAAGCCGGGCCTTTTCCAGCGACAACTGCAACAGGTAGTTGTTCAGCTCCAGATCATCTTTGACATACTGCTCCTGCTTTCCTTTCTTCACCTTGTAGAGAGGGGGCTGAGCGATATAGATATGACCCCGCTCGATCAGCTCAGGCATCTGTCGGTAGAAGAAGGTCAACAGCAAAGTCCGAATATGTGAGCCGTCAACGTCAGCATCGGTCATGATGATGATGCGGTGATAACGAAGCTTGTCCGGATCGTAATCCTCCCGACCAATTCCACAGCCCATCGCCGTGATCAGCGTGCCGACTTCATCGGATGAAATCATGCGGTCAAAGCGGGCTCGCTCGACGTTCAGAATTTTGCCCTTGAGGGGAAGAATGGCTTGGGTCCGACGGTCGCGACCTTGCTTGGCCGATCCACCCGCCGAGTCACCTTCCACGATGAAGAGTTCAGAAAGTGCTGGGTCCTTCTCCTGACAATCCGCAAGCTTGCCAGGGAGACCTGCAATATCGAGGGCCGTCTTGCGTCGAGTCATCTCACGCGCCTTGCGCGCCGCTTCACGGGCACGGGCGGCTTCAATCATCTTGTTGGCGATCGTCTTGGCAACCGAGGGATTTTCCAGCATGAACTCCTGAAACTTTTCCGTCATGGCCGCCTCAACCACCGGCTTCACTTCCGATGAAACCAGCTTGTCCTTGGTCTGGGAGGAGAACTTGGGATCGGGAACCTTCACGGAAAGAATGGCGGTCAAGCCTTCGCGCGCATCATCCCCGGACGTATCCACCTTTTGCTTTTTTAGGAGGCCCTGGTCATCGATGTACTGATTCAGCGTACGAGTCAATGCACCGCGGAAACCGGCCAAATGGGTGCCGCCATCACGTTGAGGAATGTTGTTCGTGAAGCAGTAGATGTTTTCCTGATAGGTATCGTTCCACTGCAGTGCAGCCTCAACGGTCAGGCCATCCTTTTCCGCAATGAAATAGAACACCTTCTCAAATAACGGCGTCTTGTTTTTATTGAGATATTCGACAAACGCGCGAATGCCACCTTCATATTCAAAGTGGTCCATCTTGTCATGTCGCTCATCGCGCAGGGTAATGCCTACCCCGGAATTGAGGAATGACAATTCCCGCAAGCGCTTTGCCAAGATCTCGTAGTGAAATTCGATATTGGTGAAGGTCTCGGCACTGGGCTTGAAATGAACGGTGGTTCCGGTCTTGCCGGTCTCCCCCGTCTTAGCCAATGGCGCCTGCGGCTCACCATGGACGTATTCTTGCGTGTAGACCGCACCGCTACGATGGATTTCAAGATTCAGTCGTTCGGACAAGGCATTCACAACGGAAACGCCAACACCATGAAGGCCGCCGGAAACCTTATACGAATTGTCGTCAAACTTTCCGCCCGCATGCAGAACGGTCATGATGACCTCTGCCGCAGAACGCCCTTCTTCCGGATGAATGTCGACGGGAATCCCGCGGCCATCATCACTGACCGTGATCGATTCATCGTGGTGAATGGTCACACCGATGTTATGGCAATAACCTGCCAGCGCTTCATCGATGGCGTTATCAACCACCTCGAAAACCATGTGATGCAGCCCTGTGCCATCATCGGTATCACCGATATACATGCCGGGGCGCTTACGCACGGCGTCAAGACCCTTGAGGACCTTAATCGAACTGCTGTTGTATTCGGTTTCGTTGGATTGGTTCGTCATGGTCCTTTCAGGATGAGATGAGGCGACCTTGTTCAATCATGAAAACAGAGGCTTCAAGATCCTCTGTCATCGGTCCGGCCTCAAGGGCCGTGGCGGTGATAAAGAATTGCGTTGAGCGGCCTTTAAGGAGTTCCAGCAGGGTTTTACGATTGGGGGCATCGAGCTCGGCGGCGACATCATCGATGAGGACGCATCCTCGCGCACCGACCCGCTCTTCCATCAATCGCGACTGGGCCAGCAGCAAAGCGTAAACCAGCAGCTTCATCTGCCCTCGAGAGACGTATCCCCTGACCGGCTTTTGACCCATCAGGATGGAAAAGTCTCCTCGATGCGGGCCTGACTGGGTGTGTCCATGGCGAAGGTCTGACGCCACATCACTATCCAGAACAGTCTCCAGGGCTCGAGATAAATCCCAACCCGGCTGCACCTTCAACTCAAACGATGAGGAACCGAAAAAACGTTCCCCGATCTCGCGAAAGTACGGCATCAAGCGATCCAAATAGCTACAACGCGCTTGATGCAACATTATACCGTAGCGGGCCATTTCATGGGTCCAAGGGGCAAGTTCGCGAGGATTTCCACGGCGTAGCAGGCTATTTCGATGATTAAGGGCTCGCATGTAGCGACGCCAATAATCCAGAAAGGCAGGATCATCATGAAAGACGCCGAAATCCAGGAAGTTTCTCCGTAGCTTCGGCGTTCCCTCCAGCAGGACAATGCCTGAGGGCTGAATGACAAGAAGAGGAAAGGCCTTCATCAGTGCCGCACTGGATTGAACGGCCCGTCCGTCCACATGAATCTCGCGGCGCCCTCGAGCCAGCTTGAGACCCAAAACCGTTGGATCGCCATCCGGCGCGAGTACCCTTCCAGCCACGGTGAGGGCAGGCTCACCGAAGCGCACCATCTGCCCGGTCTGCGTGGTCCTGAAGGAACGGCCACGGCCTAAGAGATAGATCCCTTCAAGCAGCGAGGTTTTTCCGCTCGCATTCGGCCCGACAATGAAATTCAATCGGGGGCCCGGATTCAACCGAAGTGAATCCAGATTACGCAACCCCTGAACATCGAGATGCACCAGACTCATGCCGCTCGCGCTCCAGGCCGCGATTCACGCGGTCCCCTCAAAGTCGCATCGGCATGACAACGCAACGATAACGCGGATCGTCAGGATCCTCGACCAGACAACTGTTTCCAGCAGGCGTAAAGGAAAGCCGGAGTTCTGCGCCGGATACGTGATTGATCGCCTCAATGAGATACCCGGTATTGAAACCGACGGAAACCGAGGCACCCTCGGCGGTCACCGATAGCCGCTCCTCCGCGTCGTCCTGCTCCATGCTCTGCCCCGTGAGGACCATTTCCCCGGAAGCTGAGGCTTCCAAGGTAATGCTTTTCTGTTTCTCGTTGGTCATCAGCCCGACGCGACCCAGAGCTGATCGCAAATGATCACGCTCCACCACGATGGTCGTCGCACATTCCTGAGGCAAGACCCGTCGATAATCCGGATAGCGGCCATCAATGAGCTTGGTTGAAAAACTCAGGCTTCCGATATTCGCGCGAAGGGTGTTCGGTGAAATCTGGAGGGTCACCTCATCGGCGGCATCAGCGAGCAATCGATAGAGTTCAAGGACACCTTTTCGGGGAACAATAATCTGACGATTGGCAGCAAAACCATCCGCCAGGGTTTCCTGAAAGACGGCCAATCGATGTCCATCCGATGCAACTGTCCGAAGCGTTGCGCCCTCAAAGTCAATCAAAAGGCCTTTCAAATAGTAGCGAACATCCTGTTGGGCGATCGCAAACAAGGTCTTTTCCAGCGCGGTGCGGAACGTTGTTGCCGGCAGCGTCACCTCAAGATCTGATTGACCCAGATCGAAGGCCGGATAATTTTCAACCGGCAACGTCGTCAGACTGAACTTGCTGCTCCCGGCGCCGAGCATCAGGCGGTCCCCCTTGACGTTCAGATTGACCCGACTTTGGTCCGGAAGTAAGCGAAAGATATCCAGAAGCTTTCGCGCCGGGGCTGTCACCGTTCCTTCTTCGCCTGCCTCCACATCCACCCGGGCAATCAGCTGAACTTCCGTGTCGGTCGCCGTAATTTCAAGGACTCCCTCGGAAAGCCGCATCAAGACATTTGAAAGAATGGGCATGGTCTGACGTTTTTCGACAACGCCAATCAGGTGTGAAAGGGGGGCGAGGAGACTTTCTCGGTCGATCTGGAATTTCATGCGGGGCTCTCAGAATCTGTAGCGATCGATAAGGATTAGGCGGACAACAACCGCTTCAGGTTGTTGTAGTCTTCTAGAAATTTGGCGTCGCTGGCCATGATTTCCTGCACCTTGCGACACGCGTGAAGCACCGTCGTGTGGTCACGACCACCAAAAAACTGACCGATTTCCGGAAGGCTATGGTTCGTCAGTTCCTTGCTGAGGGCCATTGCCGCCTGCCTTGGACGGGTGACGGAGCGCGTACGTTTCGGCGAAAGGAGATCGGACACTCGGATTTTGTAGTATTCGGCAACGGTACGCTGGATATTTTCAACATTCACCAGTCGATCCTGAAGCGCAATCAAATCCTTGAGGGCTTCCTTGGCAAAGTCGAGAGTAATCGGCCGACCGGTGAAGTGCGAATTGGCGATGACACGACGGAGGGCCCCTTCCAGTTCTCTCACATTCGAGCGGATACGCTTCCCGATCAGGAAAGCGACCTCATCCGGAAGATGGACGGAAGCTTGCTGCGCCTTGCTCATCAAGATGGCCACCCGGGTCTCAAGATCGGGGGGCTCAACAGCCACCGAGAGACCCCACCCGATGCGGGACTTCAAACGCTCCTCCAACCCCTTGATCTCCTTGGGATAACGGTCACACGTCAGAATGATCTGATGCTTGTTTTCCAGAAGGGTATTGAAAGTGTGAAAAAACTCTTCCTGAGAACGCTCCTTCCCGGCAAAGAACTGGATGTCATCAATAAGAAGCGCATCCACCGTGCGGTAGAAGTCCTTGAATTCGCTAATCGCATTGTGTTGCAGGGCCTTGACCATGTCAGAGACAAAACGCTCCGAATGGAGATAGACAATGTTGGCCCCCGGATTCTGCTTGAGAATCTCATC
>CAYFOC010000060.1:0-9353 GCA_964344615.1 uncultured Methylococcus sp. | reverse complement strand
CCCAGCGCTCGGAGCGGGTTCGCTGCCTCGAGAACCTCAGGGGTTTCAAGGACGCTGATCACCCCAAAGGCACCCAGAGAACAGAACCAGACCAGCATGACGGGCCCAAACAGTCCGCCCACCTTATTGGTGCCGTGTTTTTGGGACTGGAAAAGCAGAATCAGGACACCCAATGCGATGGGAAGAATGAAGCTGTGGAGTTCTGGCTTGAGGACCTCAAGACCTTCGACGGCACTTAAAACAGAGATAGCTGGCGTGATGATGCCATCGCCGTAGAACAGGGCCGCACCAATCAGTCCAAGCATCATCAGCGTTTTCTGAAGGCCGGGGCTGATTTTCACGCGCTGCGCCACCAGGGACATCAACGCCATGATGCCACCCTCGCCCCGGTTATCCGCCCGCATGATGAAGGTGACGTACTTGAGGGAAATCACGATCAAAACAGCCCAGAAGATCAGGGAGACCACCCCCGTTACGTTCTGAGGAGTCGCCGGCAAGGCATGTTCCCCACCAAAGCATTCCTTGAGGGTATACAAAGGGCTCGTACCAATGTCGCCGAAAACGACACCCAGAGCCGCAACCATCAGCCCCTTATGTGATTTATGCGAAGGATTCACGATGGCGATGCTCTCTTTCTGCCCCTTGCGGAATGATCATCTCACTTTTGAGTCGCTTTTGCCCACGCCTCAGCCATTGCACCCTGTGGGTGTTGCAGCTGATCGCGCGACTTTGTCTTTCCATCCCGCCCCGACGAACGCAGCGGCGCTTCCCTTTTGGCTCCCTCGACCGGTGGTCGTTGACGGCCCTCGGCAGAAGATGTATCGGATTTCATGCTCAGAGAGATGCGCTTCCTGGGAATATCGACCTCAAGAACTTTTACCTTGACCACCTGCCCGGCCTTGACCACCTGCCGTGGGTCACTCACAAATTGATCCGCAAGATGGGAAACATGGACCAGGCCATCCTGATGTACGCCAATATCGACGAAGGCACCGAAATTGGCAACGTTGGTGACCACGCCTTCAAGTGACATGCCCGGCACAAGATCCTTTAATTCGGAAACGCCCTCTTTAAACGTTGCCGTCTTGAATTCCGGGCGGGGATCCCGTCCAGGCTTTTCGAGTTCCTTGAGGATATCCTGAACGGTTGGGAGACCAAAGCGGTCATCCGTCAGGCTATCTGCGTTCACGCTCCGAAGCAGGGCCGCGTTGCCTATCAGCCCACGCACATCCTGCCCTGTAGCATTCATCAGTCGCGTGATGACGGGATAGGCTTCCGGGTGAACGGCAGAGGCATCCAGGGGATCGACTCCCGACATGATTCTGAGAAAACCCGCGGCTTGCTCAAAAGTCCGTTCGCCAAAGCGCGGAACCTTGCGCAACTCCTGGCGAGAATGGAAGGGACCATTCTGGTCACGGTATTCAACGATATTCTGGCTCAAGGTCTGGCTCAGACCAGAGACATAACTCAGGAGTGATACGGAAGCTGTGTTGACGTCGACACCCACAGCGTTCACACAGTCCTCGACGACGGCATCGAGGCTCCGTGCAAGTTGTGCTTGATTGACATCATGCTGGTACTGCCCGACACCAATGGCCTTGGGCTCAATCTTAACGAGTTCCGCCAGAGGGTCCTGAAGACGACGTGCGATCGAAACCGCTCCCCGAAGAGAGACATCCAGATCCGGAAATTCCCGGGCCGCCAATTCTGATGCGGAGTAAACCGAAGCGCCCGCTTCAGAGACCACAATTTTGCTGAGTTTTGCTTCGGGAAGCCTTCGGATCAACTCATCGGTCAATTGATCTGTCTCACGAGATGCCGTGCCATTACCAATGGCAACGAGTTCAAGTTTGTGTTTCAAAACCAGTGCCGCAAGCGTCTTGAGAGACCCTTCCTTGTCGTTCCGGGGCTGATGAGGATAAATGGTGGCGGTTTCCAGTACTTTTCCCGTTCCTGCAATCACGGCTACTTTAACGCCGGTCCGAAGACCTGGGTCAAGCCCCAATGTCGGTCGTTGTCCTGCAGGTGCCGCAAGAAGAAGGTCCTTGAGGTTATGCGCGAAGACCCGAATCGCTTCGTCTTCTGCCATCTCACGGATGCGTTGCTTCAGGTCGAGATCAATCTTTGGAAACAACTTGATCTTCCATGCGTAATGAACGCACTCCTGAAGCCAGTTGTCTGCCGGCCGACCCAGCGCTTCCAGCCCCTGGTGCACGCCAATGATCCCCTTGGCCGCGTCATGGGCCAATTCAGCGTCCTTTCCAGGGAGTAGCGTCAGATCAATGACGTCCTCATTACGGGCCCTGAACAAAGCCAGTGCCCTATGTGAAGGGATCTTCGCGAGCGGTTCATCGTATTCAAAATAATCTCTGAATTTCGCGCCTTCCGCCTCTTTTCCGGGAATGACTCGCGCCGTCAGAATACCCTCCTCCCACAGTCGCTCCCTCAAGGAGGCTACCGTCGCCGGATTCTCGGCAAACTGCTCCATTAAGATCTGGCGAGCTCCATCCAGGGCATCCTGAGCGGATTGGATCGCATGATCAGGATTAAGGTAGCGTTCGGCTTCGCTCAACGGGTCAAGAGAAGGGTCTTCAAGAAGACCTACGGCCAAAGGCTCAAGCCCGGCTTCCCGAGCGATTTGAGCCTTGGTGCGGCGTTTGGGCTTGTAAGGGAGATAAAGATCTTCAAGCAGCGTCTTGGTCTCGGCGGCCAGAATTTCGGCTTCCAGCTCCGGCGTCAACTTTCCTTGCTCCCGAATGCTCGTCAAAACTGTTTCACGCCGCGACTCAAGCTCTCTCAGATAGACCAGTCGGGTTTCGAGCTGGCGGAGCTGGGTGTCATCCAGGCTTCCGGTCACTTCCTTACGATAGCGCGCAATAAAGGGAACGGTAGAGCCTTCATCGAGCAGTTTTACAGCTGCCTGCACTTGCGCCGTTCGTACACCGAGTTCCTCGGCAATGCGATCAATGATATCCATCGAGAAAATTTTTGACTTTGGGAGGGATGACGTACGAAAAAGGCCACTCACGCGGCCTTTTCTTCGATGATGCTTCAGTCCTATCAGGGACGATCGTCGCCGGCCCCTTCCTTTTCAGGAACCAGCAGATCCGCTCGACTGATGCCCAGCTTGAAAGCGAGTGCTGATGCAACATAGATGGATGAGTAGGTACCTACGAAAATGCCCACCACCAGTGCGAGACCAAAGTTACGCAGAACCTCTCCCCCCCAGAATGCCATGGCAACGGCAGAGAGGAAGGTCAGAAATGAGGTCATCAAGGTTCGACTCAGCGTTTCATTAATCGAGAGATTAATGACTTCAAGCGTATCGGCGCGACGGATCTTGCGGAAATTCTCACGGATACGGTCGAAGACCACGATCGTATCGTTCAGCGAGTAACCCATGATGGTCAAGACCGCAGCAAGTACCGTGAGATCGAAATCCAGCTGAAGAATGGAGAAAAACCCAAGGATCATGGTGATATCGTGCAGGGTCGCAAGGATAGCGCCCAATGCAAAGCGATATTCGAAACGCCAGGCGACGTAAACCAGAATGAAGAAGGTGGCCGCGATCAATGCAATCAAACTACCTTCCACGAGATCGTCACCGACCTGAGGGCCGACAAAGTCCACGCGACGGATTTCAGGGCGATCTTCAGGATTCTTGTTCAGGGCATCCATCACCTTGTTGCGCAAGGCATTGCCATCTTCACCTTGCTTAAGCGGTGCAAGACGAATCAGAACGTCACGACTGGTGCCGAAGTTCTGTACGGTCGGGTTTTCAAAACCACCGGACTCAAGTTCAGAACGAATGGCACTGAGATCGGCCGGATTCTTATAGCCGGCTTCGATAACCGTACCACCGGTGAAGTCGACCGCGAAGTTAAGGCCCTTGAAGCCAAGGGAACCCATCGCGATCACGCTGAGCACCAGCGAGGCAACGACGGCGAAGCCCCGCCATTTCATGAAATCAATGGCGGGATGATGTGAAGTGACGGTAGATTTAGACAAGACTAACTACTCCTGAAAATTCGTTGGGGCTCTGGATCCTGGAGTGTTCCACTAGATCGACAGCTTGGCCTGACGACGCTGACCGTAGATGAAGTTCACCATCATCCGCGTGCAGCTTATGGCCGTGAAAAGAGACGTGATGATGCCGATCGTCAGCGTAACGGCGAAGCCCTTCACGGGTCCCGATCCGATGCCGAACAACATGATCGCTGCAATCAGGTTGGTGATATGAGAGTCCCAAATCGTCGCGAATGCGCGGTCAAAACCGGCATAGATCGCCGCCTGTGGTGACGCACCATTGCGAATTTCTTCCTTGATGCGCTCATAGATCAGTACGTTGGCGTCAACCGCCATACCTACGGTCAGCGTAATACCTGCGATACCCGGAAGGGTCAGGGTTGCCTGCATTGCTGACAGAATCGAGAGGATCAGAGCGACATTGAAAAGCAGCGTGATGTTGGCTACGACGCCGAACACCTTGTAGTAGAACAAGACCACGACCGCGACCAGGGCAAAACCAATCTCAAACGAGCGAACGCCCTGAGCGATATTGTCTTTACCAAGGCTTGGCCCCACGGTGCGTTCTTCGACAATGTCTACCGGCGCAGCCAATGCACCTGAGCGGAGCAACAAGGCCAGAGTCCGCGCTTCATCGGCACCGTCCAGACCACTGATCTGGAAACGCTTGCTGAAACGATCACGGATCGTTGCAATGTTGATGACTTCCTCGACGGTCTTCTTGCTCGTCACACGCTGACCACCAATCTCCTTGGTTTCGGTCTTGTTTTCGATATAGACCACCGCCATCGGCTTATTGATGTTTTCACGGGTGGTATCCGCCATCTTGCGGGCGCCCGGACCGTTCAAGGTAATAAAGACGGCCGCCGAACCTGAGGACTGCTCAATCCCTGACGAGGCATCAATGATCTGATCACCCGTCACGATAATCTTGCGCTGAAGAAGAACCGGATTGCCCTTACGATCCTTGTATAGCTTGGATCCGATCGGCGTTTTGGTGTCATCTGTCGGCGTAGCGTGCTCGGTATCGACCATTCTGAATTCGAGCGTAGCTGTAGCACCCAAAATTTCTTTGGCGCGCGCCGTATCCTGGACACCCGGCAACTGGACCACGATCCTATCTTCACCCTGCTGCTGAATGACAGGCTCCGCCACACCCAGTTCGTTCACACGGTTACGGAGTGTCGTCACGTTCTGCGCAACGGCCAGACGACGAACTTCACGAATTTCGTTATCGGAAATGCGTGCGGAAAGAATGCTTCCCTCATCGCTGAATACCAGGCCTCGCATTTCACGGCGAAGGGCATTAAGCGCCTGACCGAGCGTTGCTGGATCCTGGAATTTCACCTGAATGACATGATTGCTTTTGTCTACTGCGCCATAGCGGATCTTGTTATCCCGCAAAAGCGTACGGATATCTTCCGCGTAGCGCTCTTCGGCCTGACGAACCGCCGCGTCCATGTCGACTTGCATCAGGAAGTGCACACCGCCCCGAAGGTCAAGCCCGAGGTACATGGGAGATGCGCCAATCGCACGTAACCAGTTAGGCGTCGCCGGTGCCAGATTCAGCGCCACGGTGTACCGATCGCCATAAACGTTCTTCAGGCTGTCTGCGGCGCGCAACTGAAGATCCGTATCCGAATAACGCACCAGCAGTCGCTTATCACTGAGCTCAACCGCCTTGGGCTTCAGACCTTGCGCTACAAGGGTCTTCTGAGCTTGATCCGCGAGGGCCTGATCCAGAACGGCTCCACGACTTGGAGACAACTGAACCGAAGGATCCTCACCAAAGAAATTGGGCAATGCATAGATCACTGCCAAAGTCAGGATGAGGAGAATGAGACTGTTTTTCCAAATCGGAAAATGATTACGCATGATGACTGCCTAGTGAACGAGTCGGTCGGATAACCGAGAGGCGATATATGAGGCTTAAGACTTTTTACGGACTTTGAAGGTGCCCTTGGGAAGCATGGAAGCAACTGCAGCACGCTGAACATGAACATGCACGTTTTCAGCCAGCTCAAGTTCGACGAAATTGTCGTCGAGATCAACCACGCGACCGATGATGCCGCCATTAGTGACGACTTCACTGCCCTTGGAGAGCGCGTCGATCATCTTCTTGTGCTCCTTGGTCTTGCGCTGTTGCGGCAGGATAAAGAGGAAGAAGAAAGCCGTCATGATGCCCAGAGGCAGAATCATTCCGACAAAACCGGGATCCTGTGCTGCTGCGGGACCTGCTTCAGCCAGTGCATCTGAAATGAAAAAACCCATCTGCGTTCTCCTCTTAAGGCGGGGAATTCAAAACCGCGATTATGCCACAGATTCCCCTGCAAACCGGCGTTGGAACTCTGCAATGAAGGCATTCAGACGTCCTTCTGCAATTGCAGCCCGAAGCCCCTGCATCAGTTCCTGATAGTAATGAAGGTTGTGGATCGTATTCAGACGCGCGCCCAGGATTTCCCCACACTTGTCGAGATGCCGGAGATAGGAACGGCTGTAGTGCCTGCAGGTATAACACGCACATTCAGGATCAATCGGACCCGTATCATCCTGATTCACTGCGTTTCGAAGACGCAAAATCCCATTGCGGGTAAAAATATGACCGTTGCGTGCATTTCGGGTGGGCATGACACAGTCAAACATGTCGATCCCCAAGGACACGGCCTCGACGATATCTTCAGGCGTACCGACCCCCATCAGATAGCGTGGCTTGTCTTCGGGAAGTCGCGGAAGAACGGTTTCAAGGACACGGCGACGGTCTTCCTTAGGCTCTCCCACGGATAATCCTCCGATGGCATAACCGTCGAACCCTATATCCAGAAGCCCTTCAACAGAGGCGATCCGGAGGTCTTCATAAACACCTCCCTGAACAATAGCGAAAAGCGCAGCCTTGCTATCCCCATGAGCGGCCTTGCTCCTTGCGGCCCAGCGAAGCGACAACTCCATGGATGTCTTCGCCTCCTCCCACGTTGCAGGATAGGGCGTGCACTCATCAAAAATCATGACAATGTCAGATCCAAGCTCTCTTTGGACCTGCATCGACTCTTCCGGCCCGAGGAAGACCGTATCACCATCGATAGGAGACTGAAACCGCACGCCCTCCTCGGTGATTTTTCGCATCGCACCCAGACTGAACACTTGGAAACCACCGGAATCCGTCAGGATAGGTCGATCCCAATGCATGAAGTCGTGAAGATCGCCGTGCTTGCGGATCGTCTCCGTTCCAGGCCGAAGCATGAGATGGAAGGTATTGCCCAAAATGATTTCAGCGCCGATCTCCCGCAATTCCTCGGGCGTCATAGCCTTGACGGTGCCATAGGTTCCGACGGGCATAAAGGCTGGGGTCTGGACTTCCCCGCGATCAAAAGAAAGCTGCCCTCTCCGAGCTGCGCCATCTCGCCCCATGGATCTGAATTGCATTTTGCGAACTCCCTAAACGAAAACGGCCCGCTTGATTTCAAGCGGGCCGGTCGGTCAGCACTAGGCTGGCATTTGGTGCGGATGGTCGGACTTGAACCGACACGACTTGCGTCACTACCCCCTCAAGATAGCGTGTCTACCAATTTCACCACATCCGCGATGTAACTGTTTCCCAGATTGGGAGATCCCCTGAAAATTACTTTTTCTTTTCCTGGGGCTTGCTCGGCTTTGGCACATCAGCCTTTGCCGGGGCCTGCACTGCAGCAGGCGGAAGGTCAGCCTGAGAAGGCTGCGAGGCCTCTGGAACATCCATGATGTCCTTGCCCGTATTATGGCTCTTACCGCCCAGATAGGCAAGCGTCAAACTCGTTGCAAAGAAGACCGAAGCCAGAATCGCTGTGGTTCTTGACAGGAACGATGCCGCGCCGCGCGCGCCGAACACCGACCCTGAACCACCGCCAAAACCGGCGCCAGCATCTGCACCACGGCCTTGCTGAAGGAGCACGAGACCTACGATCGCCACTGCGATCAGGACATGGACAATCAGGATGAACTGATACATGGATTACCCTTTTAGACAGCCAATGCGATGGCCAAGAAAGACTTGGCATCAAGCGAAGCACCGCCGATCAGACCGCCGTCAACGTCAGGCTGGCTGAACAGTTCCGCTGCGTTGTCGGCCTTGACGCTTCCGCCGTAAAGAATCTGAACACCTGCCGCGACAGTCGCATCCAGCGCGGCGATCTTGTTGCGGATGTAGGCATGCACTTCCTGCGCCTGCTCCTTACTTGCTGTAAGACCGGTTCCGATAGCCCATACCGGCTCATACGCAATTACAGCCTTCTTCAAAGATTCAACGCCACACAGAGACAGAACCGGCTGGAGCTGCTCGTCAATGACGGCGAAGGTCTTGTTGGATTCACGCTCTTCGAGGGTTTCACCCACGCAGAGAATCGGGGTAACGCCGCCTTCAATCGCCTTCGCGTAACGTACCGCGATCAGGTTGTCGGTTTCGCCGTAAATTGCACGACGCTCTGAATGCCCCACGATAGCCATCGTGACGCCAAACTCCTTGAGCATTGACGCAGAGGTTTCACCGGTGAACGCGCCTGACTCATGGTTCGCAATATTTTGCGAGCCGACCTGAATCGCACTGCCCTTTGCAGCTTCAACCACTTCGGGAATAAAGATCGTCGGAGGACAAATACCCACGGCCGCACGGGCATCCGCGGGGAGACCCTGGACCAGATCCTTGGTCAGCTGCAACGCACTGGCGCGCGTACCATTCATCTTCCAGTTTCCAACTACCAAAGGACGTCGAGCCATCGGGCTTTCCTCAACAACGGATAAAGCCGGGTATTATAGAGCCCTATGCAGGTCACTTCAACTCAATCTATCCTCCCCTTGCCTACCGACGATCTTCCTCCGGTCCTTTTGATCATGGGACCCACGGCTTCGGGAAAAACAAAACTCGCGATTGAGGTTGCGCAGAAGCTTGATGGAGAAGTCATCAGCGTTGACTCTGCACTCGTCTTTCGGGGCATGGATATCGGAACGGCGAAACCGGACCTGAAGGAACGAGAGGGTGTTCCCCATCATCTGATCGACATCCTCGACCCCAGCGAGCGCTACTCCACGGGCCAATTCCAGAAAGATGCCCTCAGCCTGATGAATGACATCGCCCAAAGAGGGCGGCTTCCGATTCTGGCAGGCGGCACCATGCTCTATTTCCATGGACTGATTCATGGCATTTCAAGCCTGCCCCCAGCAGACCCTTCCGTTCGGGAAACACTGGAAAAGGAAGCGTCTCTCACCAGCTGGACAGCACTTCATGATCGCCTTCGGGGCATCGATCCCGTCGCCGCCGAGCGCATCCATCCCAATGATCCCCAACGGATTCAAAGGGC
>CAYFOC010000059.1:0-9558 GCA_964344615.1 uncultured Methylococcus sp. | reverse complement strand
GAACGTGCTCGTGGGTTTTCGCACTTTGGGCTCTAGGGTTTGTATCTCCCCTGTCGGCAGAGGAAATGGATTCATCCAGAACGGCCTGGATCCTTTCAAGCTCCGGACTGATCCTTTTTGTATCGATTCCCGGGTTTGCCCTCTTTCTCGCAGGTCTCGTCAAAGCACGTAATACCCTTTCTGTGCTATTCCCGTGTTTCGCTGTGGCTACACTGGTTTCATTGATCTGGTTCGCATTTGGTTACTCTTGGACCTTTACGGTGGGTTCAAATCTCAATCCTCTGATTGGTGGAAGTCAACGACTCTTGCTTAGGGGACTCTCTGAGGCACCGCCCTATCATGGCGTTCCCGAGTCCGTGTTTGTCGCCTATCAGATGGCTTATGCCATGTTGGCCCCATGCCTTTTGATCGGAAGTCTAGTGGAACGCGTACGGCTAGGTCCTTTGATGATCCTCGGTGCGCTCTGGACACTGACGGTCTATATCCCGCTGACTCATTGGATCTGGGGCGGAGGCTGGCTTCAAGGGATAGGCGCCATAGACTATGCTGGGGGCCTTGTCGTCCATGGTGCGGGCGGAACGGCAGGCCTCACGGCCGCATGGCTGCTGGGACCTCGACGGGGTTTCCCCAATGCCTTGTCTCCACCCCACAATCGAACACTCTGTGCCATGGGTGCGGGGATGGTATGGGTAGGGTGGCATGGTTTTGCTCCAGGCCACACCCTCGAGATGGGAGGAGAAGCTGGAATGGCTATGCTGAACACCCATATCGCCGGTACAGTTGCTTCCCTGACCTGGATGGCGCTCGATTGGATCCGACTTGGAAAACCGACCTTGCTGGGTATCATTACGGGCTTACTCGCAGGTCTTGGAATGGTCTCAGCGGGTGCGGGACACTTGAGTCCTGGGGGCGCTTTTATTACAGGGATACTCGCAAGTCTCATCAGTCAGCCAGCCATACACTGGATCCGCCAGCGACTTGAAATTGATGATGCGCTCGATATTTTTGCCGTCCATGGCCTTACAGGCCTAGTGGGCGCGATCACCGTTGTCTTCTTATCCTGGGAGGGTCTGGGTACGGGGCCCATTGCACTTCCTTCCCCATGGCTTCATCAAATGGGGGCTCAATTGGCCGCTGCTTGCGCAGTGCTCCTATATTCCGCAGGTCTAACCCATGGCCTGTTTTTGGCGATAGACCGCTGGATGCCTCTTCGAGTTGAAGCCGATGAGGAGATGGAAGGCCTCGACTTGACGGAACTTAAGAGTCAGGCGTATCACTTTGACGACAAGCGATAAATCATCACTACTCGATGGCATCCGAATCGATTTCCCCGGTTCTAATTCGAATCACCCCTTCGAGCGGAAGCACCCAGAGCCCACCATCAAGATCGGGGTGCTTGTTCAGGACATCCAGCAGGGCATCAATCAAGGACTCCACCTCGTAAGGATTTGCCAAAACTTCAAGCGCGATCCGATAGCACGAGCCTTCCCATGAGTTGGGATGAAGATTCGAGATCGTCATGCCGCCAACCCCAAGTTCCAAGAGCCCCGCTCGCACTTCAGGCAGGAGTTCTTCGGGAATTAGCACCCGTATCCTATTCACCACCAGGACTCAAAATAGGGCCCATCTTCGGGCTTCTGCGGCTGTTCCGCCTGATCGGTAAGGCGATTAACGGGTTCATCCAAAAGTTGGCCCCAATCCGTCCGTTCTTTCATGACACGCAGGGTTTCCGATGGCAGCAAAGGTTTACCCTCCCGTATTTCCCAGCCGCCCCCAAGGGCCTTGTAGATGAGAACCAACGTTCTGGCCACATCACCCCGACTGGTGAGCCATTTGTCTTGTTGATCGACCAGAAAGAGCTCGGCATTGAGGACACGAATATAGTCCTCAAGGCCATTTTGGTATTGAAGTAGTGCCAATTCCGCGGCTCGTCTTGAAGCCGCAACACCGGTTCCGAGTCGTTCGACTCGTATCTTGGACTGCTGGTTTTCCACCAATCCTTCCTCCACTTCACGTAGCGCACGAAGCACCGTATTCCGATAGAGCGTCAAAGCCGACTGGAATCTTGCATCTTGAGCTCTGACGTTGTTTCTAAGGCGACCAAACTGAAACACCGGCCAACGAATCGTCGGGCCGATTTTCCCGGCAAGACCCGATGGATTGGACATATGGGCAAGATCGACGGCATCGACGTGTCCAGCGGCATAACCGACCGACCCCAACAAGGTCAGACTCGGAAAAAGTTCACTCTTTGCGATACCAATCTGGGCGCTTTCGGAGGCCGCTTCGAAGGCTGCTTTCCGAACGTCCGGTCTTCGGCGAAGAATATCTGCCGGGATACCCACGAAGACATCCCGATGCACTTCCGGAATGCCCTTACTCCCCGAAAGGGTCTGTTCCAAGTTGGAAGGAGCAAGCCCCAAAAGTTGACAGAGTGCATAGATGGATTGCTTTAGGCCGCTTTCAAGGTGAGTAATTTCGGCGAGTGTCCGCTGATAAAGTGCGTTCGCCTGCTGCATATCAAGTTCGGTATTGATCCCGTTTTCATACTGGGATTTCGCAATCTCATAGGTGTGTTTTTGAAGATCGGCATTCTGGCGGGCAATACGCAAACGCTCCTCAAATGTTCGGATTTGGATATAAGCCGTGGCAACCTCTGCGGTAAGACTGACGAGAAGGTCATCATATTCGAGTGCCTTGATGGCCAATTGTGCAGAAGAAGCCTCGATACCCCGACGGAATTTTCCCCAAAGATCGATTTCCCAGGCCGTATCAAGACTGGTTTGATAATAGGGAAAGCTGTGCGAGGGCAAATCCAGAAAGTAAGGCGATTTCTCACTCAGTTGGTCATACCCTGCATCGCCCCGAAGCTCTGTATGTTGTGGAAACATCAGACTGCGTGCGATACCCAATTGCGCTCGCGCTTCCAGAATCCTGACCGCCGCGGCTCGAACATCAAGGTTCTGTTCGAACGCACGACCCATCAGCCTATCCAGTACAGGGTCTTCAAAGAGAGACCACCAGTTTTTTGCTGGGCCTTGCTTAAGCGCAGCAGGTCCTGCATTGAGCCACTCCGGGGATGTCGTGATGGCCGGTGCCACAAAATCGGGGCCAAGCTTGTCGGAACAGGCGGTTGTCAGGCCTGCTCCAATGAGGACCAGCCCAATCCTCAGCACACTCATGGCAAGGCTTTTGACCACCATAGCTCAAGAATCCTGACGTTGCTGGATTTTGACCGGGATGATTGCAGCCGCCGGAGACTGTCTTCGATTGCGGAGGTCAGCTGCAGGATTGGCATGCCGATTCGGAATGGGGCGCTGCCCTCCTCCCTGAAATGAGGTCAGCATGCCAAAGCCATACTGCAGAGTAAGAATAGCCAATATCAAAAGTGGCCAGAGTACCAGCCAGAAGCCCCAGGTGGATCGCGCATATTCGATGATACGCATCAGCAGGATATGTTCACCTGTTTCCTTTCGATAGGCTTCATATCCCTCTCTATCAAATTGAGAGAGAAACCACAGTGTCTGGAAAAAGGAGGCACTCTGGTAGTGATGATAGAAGTCACCCAAACTTGTTCTGAGCACCTTAACCGGCTGATGCAGTGGCTCTGGGTGATGCTGATAGTCTCGCGCAAAATCGATGATGACATCCTCCGTATTTTCAGCGGACTGCGGAAGTGTCATGTGGGGCACGATATAGCGGGTAAGACTGGGTCGACTCCCGCTCTCCTCGTAGATTCGTTTGAGATAGTGCAAAAGAATCCCTAATGAATCGGGCTGGTCCATCGCGATCAGCACTCTGAGCGCATGTGTCTTCACATAGAGTTCATCAGGGGTTTTGGATAAGAGTTCGATTAATTCATGAACACCCTGACGCTCCGCGTCATCTGACCAAGAAGGCGCTTGCTCACCTAGACCTGAAAGACCAGGATGTCCATCATTGAGAAGAATATCGATGAGATATAGGGCTTTTTGGCGATCCACCACAGTCACGAGTGATGACAAGGCATGGACACGAGAAAATGCATCCGCATTGGTCCTGAAGTTCACGAGCATCCGGACAATTTCGCGAAATTTGGGATCTCGTGAGCCTTGGGCATCATGGATCCTGAAATTCCCTGAGGCGACGGCCCCGAGTCGTCGGACTTCAGGATGCACATCGTTCATAAACTCAAAAACCAAAGGCAGGGTTTGTGGGTCCTTACGTTCAGCAAGGACCCAGGCTAGGGCCGCACGAACCGAGGGATCCGGGTCAATCACTGCCTGATCAATCGAACGCCCTGGATCTTGAACAAAGAGTGCTCGCAAAGCGGCCATACGTTCTGTAGACCCTTGCATCGGGGATTCACCCATCTGAGGAAGTTGATTCTCGAGATCCATCCGTATCAGACTTCTACGGACGTAATCTTGATCGTAGGACGCACCGGAGAACTTACCTAGGGGTGGGTATTTCTCACGATTGAGAAAGTCATGGATCGCCACTGGCGGCGCCACATCATAAAGTGGCCTCACACCGACCCCAAACCTTTCGGCCAAAAATCGATCAAGGGCATATTGGGAATAACGGATTTCAGCAATGGTACGCTTACGATAATCGAGTAATGGCTGGACACTCGGCAAACCGATTCGCAGAAAGCCTTCAAGCAGCGCCTCGCGACGCTGAAGGTAGAGCGAAAGAAACTCCTCATTCATGCGTTTCCTTCGGGGGTAGTCTTCATCCAGAGCGTCATAGAGACGAATCAAGGGCTGAACCAGACGCACATCGCCTGCAAAGCGCTGCGTCATGAAGCGTATCAGCACCATACGATGACTTTCAGTTACCTCATGATCCTCTAATAACTCGAGCAGTCGCTGAAACCGTTCCTGGGATTGACGTGTCCGAAATGCCTGTTCATCTCGATCCGCTAAAGACCAGGTCTCGATAAATGTCTGATAGCGGGCCTTCGATATGGCTCCATCCCGGAGCAGGTTATCGACATTTACTCGGCTGATGGCATTTCGACGCATTTCTGTGCCATGTACCGAACTTTCATTGAGTTTAGTCAGGATGTCCGTAAGTTCGCGTTCCTGATGCTGCCTGAGATCCTGAAGGGCCTGTCGGATATGAGAGTCGAGTTCCAACAAACTCTCCAGATCAGCCCATTCAAGCTTTTTAGGATCCAGAGGTGTGAGACCTTCTGTTCTTTTGAACGGTACTTTGACAAGTGCACTTGGCATGATTCCAGTTTGGATATTCCCTTCATTGAGGGGTAGACCTGTGATCCAACGTTCCGGGAACTGGTTGCTATCGAAGGTCCGGGGCTGATTACTCGAAAGTGTCTCGAAAGGACGATCCCCATAGGGAATTTCACTCATGGCATAAAGGTAGCCACCCAGACAAAGATATGCGGTGAGGAGGGTTCCAAAACCAACCTTTCCCCAAAATCTACCCGCCAACGTTGCCACCAAAAGATGACTGAGCCCGAGTGAATAAGCGATGGTTGTGATCGTTCCTGGGAGTTCAATACCTCCGACAACGGCAATCAGAACCAGATATACGAGAGTGGTCAGTGCCAGACGGTAGAGGCGCAGAATGCCACCCCCACGCGAGCGCGCCTGGCGGTGGAGTTTGAGGTTTAGCACAAGCCCCAAAATAAGTGTTAGGCATCCTGTTACGATCATCGTGATCCTCCCTTACCGGCTTCGATCGTGTCCTTGTTATCTTCCTCGACGGTCAGGCGGCCTTCTCCATCCAGTCCGCACAGTCATGTCCCATAAGAAAAGCCCGCTGTTTTTGCGTCAGTGTTTCAATAGGGAACAAGAGCTCCAAATGCTGACTACCCAGATAAATCGCAAGATAGGGACTACCTTTCCGTTCCTCAATTTTCCCGAACACCTCAGGGACCCGACCGAGATAGCGTTGAGGGACCCATGCTGCGTACTCACCATCCCTGCCCCTCCGAAGAAAGAGTTCTCGGTCAAAATCGGAACTGAAGCGTTTCATGGCAGGTAGATTGAAATGCAGTGTGATACCGTCTTCCGAAAAAGAAAGAACGGCGAATGGATCATTCTCGGCGTGCTCTTCCGAGCTAAGGGCGCTGAATGTCGACCTGGGTCTCATGGTCACCACATGAGAGTCCATGGGTGAAACGGGATGTTTGGTTGACTGGATTTGTGCCTGATTGGCCGTATCGGCATCCCCAGATAGATTCTTGAGATCTATGTCGTTTGCTAGCAGGATGTTATAGAACCATTGAATTCCAGGGATCCAGCGCAAGACCGACCAGATCGACTGATTCACAATCTCTCGTCTGAGGTAGCCAATCGTGAACTCCGTGACAAGACCATCAGCAAGATCAATGAGACGGCGATTGATGAGCCGCATGCATTCCGGTGAGAGCCTGCCGTCATAGTGAGCTCTCAGACCGGACAGGCTGTCCGACAGCACGGTCTGAAAAGATCGACCTTGATCTTCATAGATCGAGCCTTTCCTGACCTTATCCCGTGACTGGGGTTGCCCATGATTGAAATAGATACCCCCGAGCTGGGCATACACCATGTTTTCTTCGGAGGCATTATTTGCCTCTTCGATACCCATCCTTTCATCCGGCGTCCGATGAATGGTGACAACACCACGATGTGCCCGAATACCATAGCGGTGCAAAGCATCCTGAACGGTATCCGCCCAATAGAAGAAGGGCGTGATAAAGGCCGGGGCATTAGAAAAAAGTGTGGCGTTGTAGCGTTCAATGATGCGGGCTATATACCTTCGATCGATGAACACCTCAGCGCGGGCACCGATGCGCTCAAAAATGGGCCTCCCCTGCCACCAGCGTAATCCTAAGTGGATCAGCCAGAGTGCAGAGAGAAACAGGCAGGCATCGAGCACATGGGCCACAAACCCTACCCCCGGGATGAAACCCAGTGGTGTCAGGGCCACGGCAAAGACGGGCGCACCAAAGAGGGTTGCGAAAAAGATGTAGGCGGCAAAAAGTGCATACGCTCTTACAAATTCCACCTGATTTTCAGCCCGAGCTTCCGCCTCTCGGTTAATCTCAACATGATCGGGTGATTCAATGACCTCGCCTGTTCGATTGACTCCGATTCGATTTGGAATATCGATTTCATAGACGGCCGTCTGGAACTCGCGGAAGGCATGAAGATCAATCCATTCAAGATCAGGCCGTAGACGAAAATCGGTGCTCCCTGAGGATAGCGCCTCAGGACTCATTGCCTCAAAGTGAAGAATGGCCCGCTCAGTCAGGTGGAGCAAAATCTCGGTTAGAACGGCCTGTGTAGCGACAATCACCACTGTTGCAGCTTCTGCCCTCCTTCGTCCAGAAGACCCATCGGGGGAACGATCACTCAAATTGATGAAAGTATTCGGCAAACGGGTTGCACCGGGCTGATAACGCTGTCCGATGGCCTCGCTCATCGAATTGAGGAGCGATTGAGACAAGACAAAACTGCGCTCCTGCCCCACGAGTACACACGCCCTACGAGCCGCAGCCAGTGTTGACTGAGTCTGTGCTGAGTTACTGACCCCCAGGAAAACGGTACGTTGGCCATAAGGACCAATCCCCTCCCTTTTGGATCGCTTTATCTCTTTGAGAACATTGCCCGAATTTTCAGCCCGCACCCTGAGTCCAGGAAGGATGGCTCTTAGCGCAAGCGCAAACTCCTGCAAAAGATCTTGATTGAAATCGACGCCATAGAGGACGAGATCATGACTGTCTGCATCACGATCACGGGCCATCAGGTTACCGAGTAAAAGATCGGCGAAATGCGTCATGGTTGCCAGGTTTTCACCCCCCGATTCGAATGAGGATCGTATGAGTGAAAGCACGAACGGGATTTCAGCAAGATCCTTGGCTATGAGATTTTCTCCGCCTGTTGATCTGAATCTTGGAATGAGGGGGTTTTGGTTAACTGGAAACCAGTCGGCCTGCACCGATTCTGCCTGCGTCAGAGGGAGCGTTGCCGTTGGATTTGGTACCGGAAGATCAATCAACTGATCACCGGGATCGGCACGATCAAAGATTCGGATAGGCGTCGATCGGGGAGTCGTTCGATATTCGATCAAGGCATATTGGCCATCCTTCAAATAAATTTGTAGCACCTCATCTTCTGGGTCTCCCTGCTGGAGGGCCGAAGTCACCCCTTGAGGTTCGGCACTCCCGAAAATTTCGCCGAGTGTTCGGTTGTAGCCAAGAGAAAAGGCTTGGGTCAGGCAAAAGACGCCCATACGATCTTCAAGCGTCGTGCAGACCATAAGCGCGAACTCTCCAACAAAATCACGAGAGGCGCGTCGCATCACCCATGCCAGATCCTGGTTGAAGAAAGCGTGTTCGAAGGCCTCAAGAAATGCGTTAACGCGAGTTCGCGGAATCGAATCCGGGAGCGTTGATAACACTACGGCCCGTATTTTTTCCCGAGTATGAGAAGGGACATCCCTTAGACTCTGCCAATCCGTCGTGTCATGGGGTCCCTCTCGCTTCTCATGGATCATGGCAAGATCGATGGCTTCAGCCCAGCCAAAGAAATCAGGGTCTAAGATGCCTGCTTGCGCGATATCCTGGTTGTAATCGAGCGCTCTGGTGAACCAGGCATAGCGTAGCGCTTTAACGGCCAGCCCTTGGGTCAGATGAAAATCCACCCACTCCGCAACACTGCGTGAATCCGAGTTTCCTTCGGAGGACGTCCAGGGCATCGTACGTGTCAGAAATGCGCGCGCCTCGATTTGGGTGAAGTAATGCCGGGTCAGTTTCCCTTCCAGCGTCACTTCCAGATAAACCCCATCCATATCGCCGTTATGGGCAATCATATTGAAGACCTCACCGGCCTCACTATGAATGGCCCCTTGAATGACACGATGCGACATCATGTGATCGAAATATTCAAACCAGTGAGGTTGGGCGTTATGCCAGTGTGTGGCCCCACCGGTGGCATAGCGTAAGTGCATGAGTACCGCTTCAAATCCTTGAGCAGGCCGGTATTTTTCAAGCGCCGCCCGCTTCGTCAGTCGCCTGAGACGATCCATGAGGATGCGGACGATATCTTCGCGTTTACCTTTGACGACCTTGTCAAAAATGATAGAGGGTTCACCTTGTCTTGAGGTGAGCACCGAAAAACCGCCAGACTGCCCACCCCGGGTCGACGCTTCACGAGCCAGAATTTCAGCGAGGCTCAATAGTCGCTCACTAAGAATCGGCTCAATGGGCTTTCCTTCTGCTTCACGCTGCCTAATGACAAATGCAGGGCCACAGGCCCAGTAGGGTGTTCTTCCTAAAAGGAAGCCCATCCAATCCGGCAGGGAAAGCATGGAGATCAAAGAGGCTAAGGAGAATCCGCTAAACCAGAACCACAGCAGGACGGTTGCTGAATTTGATGGAAACTCCCTGCCTGCAAGTTCCGGGAATTCATAAAAGAGGCCAAGAACAGCGAGGAGATTAAGACCGATCCCACCCACGGAGACACAACGAATCTTCACCGGCGAAAGATGAGGCGCGTCAATCCGCCCTTCTTTAAAGAAACTTAGACGAAACTGGAGCAGTTGGGTGAGTGATCGTTGCTCAGTAAT
>CAYFOC010000058.1:0-9640 GCA_964344615.1 uncultured Methylococcus sp. | reverse complement strand
TTGTCCATCGTCGCCGTTGCCATGACTCTCGCTTGGCTGTTCCTCTACTACGGCGTTTTCCTGCCGCGGGGCACCTTGCACTAATTCATCAGGAGAGACCATGACCGATCATCAACCCCATTCTTCTGAGCCATCAGGATGCAAGTCATCCGGGTGTTCATCTTCGCACCTGCACATCGATCCTTTGGAAAGAAAGTGGATGATTGCCGCTTTCGGCATGATTGCCATCTTTATTGGCGTCATCCTTTATTCCGGTTTTGTGGGGCACGTCCACCCCCCGGGCGCCATGGAAACGCTTGATTCGTCCAAGCTCCACTTGAGTGAGGAGTTTGCCGAAGACAAACTCGGGGTCAGCACGGATCCTGAGGGCAACGTCCATGTCACGCTGGTTGCCGCCCGTTACGGCTTCTACCCCCGCGAGGTCCGCGTGCCGGTCGGCAAACCGATAACCTTCCGGATCGCTACCCAGGACGTGCTGCATGGCATACATATCCCCATGACGAACATGAGCACCATGATCGTTCCCGGATATGCCTCGACGGTCACCACCGTTTTCCCCAAGCCCGGCGAATACCCAATGCTTTGCAACGAATTTTGCGGCATGGGGCATGACCACATGTGGAGCAAGCTGATCGTGCTCTCCGATGAAGACTGGCAGCGGGTTGCTACACCTTCCAAGGGAGGAAAAAAATGATGAATGAAAAGACCTTGCGCACATTTATCCTGCTGCACTTCTGGATTGCCTTTGGATCGTTTGGCGTGGCCTGTCTTCTGGGGCTATATCAGGTTCTTGAACGCAGTGGCTTCGTGCCGATTCTCGAGTCTCCAGAGGTGTATTTTGCCTCCGTGAGTACGCACGGGGTCCTGATGGCTTTTGTCCTGACCACGTTCTTCATCATGGGATTTGGTTACCTGGTGGCGGCAACCAGCCTGAAGACGCCTAACGCCTATCCTCGCCTCAGCTGGACAGGTTTCGGCATTGCAACCTTCGGCACACTGATGGCCGCCGTACCCCTCCTCTTGGGTAAGGCATCGGTGCTCTACACCTTCTACCCGCCGATTCAGGCCAGCGTTTTCTTCTATTTGGGCGCCACCCTTCTGGTCGTCGGTTCATGGTTCTGGGCAGCGGTAATGCTCCTGACCTTTTCCCGATGGAAGAAAGAGCATCCCGGCCAAAAGGTCCCACTGCCCATGTTTGCCACCACAGCAAATGCCATCCTGTGGCTTTGGACCAGCATCGGCGTCGCACTCGAAGCGGTCTTCCAACTTCTGCCATGGGCTCTGGGCCTTACGGATACGATTGATGTCGGCCTTGCAAGAACACTCTTCTCCTGGACCCTGCATCCCATCGTGTATTTCTGGTTGATTCCGGCATACATCGTCCTTTACACACTGGCTCCAGTGGCCGCGGGTGGAAAGCTCTTCAGCGAAGATCTTGCCCGCCTAGCCTTCATTTTGCTGATGGTCTTTGGCCTTCCCATCGGTTTCCATCACCTCTACATGGATCCGGAACAGGGGAAAGGCTTCAAGATGATCCATGGGGTAGGCACTTTCCTCGTCGCCTTCCCTACCCTTCTGACCGGCTTCACCGTTCTCGCATCACTGGAACAGGCAGGGCGTCAAAAGGGTGGTCGGGGTCTGTTGGGCTGGATCGGAGCGCTTCCGTGGCGCCAACCCGTCGTGCTTGCAACGATCCTGGCCTTCGTCATGCTCATTGCCGGCGGCTTTGGTGGCATCGTCAATGCCAGCTACGCCATGAATGCAATGGTTCACAACACCGCCTGGGTTCCAGGACACTTCCACCTGATTTTTGGTGGCACCACCGTGATCCTCTACTTCGCAGCGGCCTATGCCGTTTGGCCGGCCCTCTCCGGTCGACGTCTCATTGAAGGACCGTTACCGCAGATTCAGCTCTGGTCCTGGTTCATCGGCATGATCATCCTGAGCACCCCGTGGCACATTTTGGGCCTTTTGGGTCAGCCGCGCCGGATCTCCAGCGTGGTCTACAACACCCTTTTGACGCTGGCCTGGGATCCCTACGAACTCGCGATGATCATTGGCGGCACCATACTTCTGGGATCAGCCTTGCTCTTTCTCCATATTCTTGGAAAGTCTCAACGACGCGGGGAGCCAGATACAGCAACAACGTTGCAGGTAGCCTATGCCGAAGCTGCGCGCCCGAATCCTTCGGTACCTTGCCTGCTCAACAACTTTGGGTTCTGGAACATTGTCATTCTGGCCCTCATGGTTGCGAACTTTGGCTATCCGATTGCACAGTTCTTCATCCACAGAACCTTTGGTTCCTCCGCATGGGGCTTCTGAAAATGAAAAAAGTCTTTCTGGCTGGATTTTTTCTGGCGCTTCCTCTCGTTGCCAACGCCGGGGAGCCCTCGTCGCGGGTCTCCATGGACCCGGAACTTCTCCACAAGATCAAAACCGCTGACAGCACCAAGGGCGAGGAGCTTTCGGCGACTTGTGGTGGCTGTCATGCTCAAGGCGGTGCATTCCCCTCTCTTGATGGGCAACTGGCAACCTACCTCTACAAACAGTTGCAGGATTACAAGGACGGGCATCGCGCCAATCCTGTCATGGCGGGACTGGCTGGAACCTTGTCTGATCAGGACATGATCAACATCTCCGCCTACTATGCAAAGAAGCCCCTCGCCAAGAGCAACGCTCCTGCATCGGCCACCAAGCCGGTATTGGCTGTTGAGGGCGATGGTCGGCGAATTCTCCCGCCTTGCGCCGCCTGTCATGACTCCCGTGGCACCGGACAAAAGCTGGATATACCGGCCCTTGCAGGGCAAAGCGAAGCGTATCTGCTACAGGCGCTTAGGGACTACAAGAGCGGTGCGCGCCACAACGATCTTTATGGGCGCATGAGAAGCATCGCAAAGGAGATGACCGAGGCGGAAATCAGCGAAGTGGCCAAGTACTACGCGGGCCTCAAACCCTAGTCACCTTCCAGATATCATCCCATCGACAGGAATGTCACCGTCCTCAAGCAGGCGGTGACATTCCCTCATCTTGAGTGACCATGTCACAATGCCTGCGAGTCCACACCAAGACGCCGAGATGCAACCGCGTTGCATCTGATCAATCCCTTGAATGGTGCGGAACATCAACCTCACTCGGCTGACATTCATGCATCTCAAGCGCTACACCGACTATTCGCTCCGCGTCCTGATCTACCTCGGCCTCCACCCTGAACGTCTGGTCACCATCGCAGAAATTGCGACGGGGTATCAGATCTCCAAAAACCATCTGATGAAGGTCGTCAAGGATCTTGTGGCTCAGGGATTCGTGAGGAGTGTCAAGGGAAAGTCAGGCGGCCTGACCTTGGGAAAAGACCCCAAAAGCATCAACATCGGTGCGGTCGTCAGAAAGATGGAGTCGGATTTCGAATTGGTCGAATGTCTAGGGGATCAGAATACCTGCTGCATTATGCCCGCCTGCAAACTGAAACCTGTGCTTCATGATGCAGGACAGCGTTTCCTTGAGGCGCTTGATCCTTATACCCTTGAGGATGTCCTCACCAATCGGACCGTCCTTCTTCGCCTGGTTTCTGAGGGTGGGAAACGCGCATCTCATCGCCCCTTAAAATGACCTTGACCCTCGACCCCAGCAACCTCGCTCTGATTTTCGGCGTCTCCGCGGGCATCATCGTCTTCGGTGCGCTCTATGCCTCATGCCACGTGCTTGATTTCCTCAAGCCCTCCCGCCTGTATTCTCGACTGACTCAAGTATCCTACGGCCTCCTCCTCGCATCCCTTCTCACCCTGAGTCACCTCGCAAGCTTTGATTCCCTCTGGATGGGATTAACGTTCACGCTAGCGATCGGGTACTTTTGGATGCCACGGCTAATCTTGCGACTCACCCACGCCACCCATCAACGTCTGGAACCGCATCGCTAACAGCCATTTCGTTTCGGCCACAAACCTCATTGCATAATGAGTACTTTCAGTGCATCATTTTACGGCGTTTGGTCACCGCATGTGCCTCCAAAAGAACTGAGGTATGTAATTCGTTGGCCACATCACCCTTAAAGATCAGGAGGAGAAATGAGCCTTTATGAACAACTCGGCGGCGAAGCAGCCGTCAATGCTGCCGTCGATATCTTTTACAAAAAGATGATCGCTGATTCACGTGTCAATCGGTTTTTCTTTGGCGTCGACATGGCCCAGCAAGCCGCCAAGCAAAAGGCCTTTCTGACCATGGCTTTTGGAGGCCCTCATAACTACACGGGTCTTGATATGCGAAAGGGCCACGCCCATCTTGTCGACCAGGGTCTCAATGATCAGCATGTGGACATCGTGATTGAGCATTTGGGCAACACCCTTAAGGAACTCGGCGTTGCTGATGATCTGATCGCTCAAGTTGCGGCGATTGCCGAAGGTGCACGCAACGACGTTCTGGGACGTTAAAGCGATGGTGAAGGTCGTCTTTGAAGGATCGCCCTACGAACTCAAGGAAGGTGAATCCTTGCTGGACGGCCTTCTGGCCCATGGGGTCGACGTGCCCCACGGCTGCAGAACGGGTACCTGCCAAAGCTGTCTACTCAAGTGCTCAGAAGGTTTTATTCCTGAAGCAGCCCAAAAGGGCTTAAGGGCCACCCAGAAACTCAATCGTTCACTGCTCGCCTGTCAGTGTGTCCCCGAGGGGGAAATCCATGTCACGGCGTCGGCATCCGAAGGCTTGAAGCTCATGGCCCGCATTGAAGGTCTGCGGATTCTCAACCCTGAAATTCTGGAAGTTACCCTCAAGCCGGAACACCCCATCGAATACAGGGCCGGTCAGTTTATTCGACTCTACAATCCCGACGGTGTAGCACGAAGCTACTCCCTGGCCAGTGTTCCAGGGATCGATCGTGCTCTCATTCTTCACATCCGGGCCTATCCAGGTGGAAGCGTGAGCCAGTGGGTTCACCAGGATCTTCGGATCGGCGACATGGTTTCAATCAGTGAAGCCTTGGGTGAATGCATGTATGTCCCCGGCCGCCCCGAACAACCCCTTCTACTGATCGGAACAGGCACAGGTCTTGCCCCGCTCTATGGCATTCTTCGAGATGCCCTTCAGAACGGGCACCATGCTGCCCTCCATCTCTATCATGGAGCAAGAACCGAACAGGGGCTCTACCTCACCGATGAATTGAAGGCTATTGCGGCCCAACATCCGAATTTCCAATACCATGCCTGCGTCAGCGAGACCGGCACGGTGACCAATTCCACCCTCCTTCAGGGACGTGCCTCGGACCTTGCGTTGGCTCATCACCCTGACCTTAAAGGCTGGTCTGTCTTCCTCTGCGGCAACCCTGAAATGGTTCGATCGACCCAAATGCAGGCCTTTATCGCCGGCACCCACCTCGACGACATCCACGCCGATCCTTTCGATAGCCAGGCACAAAAACCGTCCGAGACCTGAGGGAAGCGTCAATGCATTTCCTTCAGCGCTGTTTCCCAAAGCAACCCCCCGTCCCCGTTCTTGAGAAGCTCATGGCGGGTCTGTCCGCCTTCATCAGTATCGCTGTCCTATGGCACATCAAGGACACGTATCCGGATGTCATCAACAACACGGTGCTGGCATCGATGGGAGCGACCGCCGTTCTTCTGTTTGCAACGCCGCACAGTACCCTGGTTCAACCCTATGCCATCCTGGGAGGACATTTCGTCTCAGCCCTAATCGGTATTGCAGCCATAAAATTTGTACCTGCCCCGTACGCGGCAGCTGTTGCTGTCGGCGCTGCCATTACCGCCATGCATCTCCTTCACTGTCTTCATCCTCCAGGAGGTGCCACAGCCCTTTTTGCTGTTACCGGAGGCCCGGAGATCTGGAATCTCGGCTATGGCTACGTTCTGGCCCCGGTCGCCGTGAATGCAGGGCTCATGTTGTTCATGGGATTCGTGATCCACAACCTCAGGGATCCGGGAAAACTATATCCATCCCCTTTGACTCCAGCAGTCCCCCTCAGTGAGCCTATCAAGGGATTTCAGGGCGTCACTTCCGATGACATCAAGGAGGCTGTCAGCGAATCTGGGACCTACATCGATGTGACCGAAGAAGATCTCTTCACGATCTACCAGGCGGCAGAAGCCAATGTTCTCAGACGCGTTCTTCAAGGCCTGACCGTGGAGCGCTTGGATCTAAGGACTGCAAGAACCCTCCCACCGGGGGCGTCATTGGAAGAAATCATCCAGTCTCTTGCCGTATCTGAATCAGGCTGTGTCCTCGTGCTCGATGAACAATCCCGGGTAGAGGGCATCATCACGGGATTCGATGTCCCAAGAGCACTGAGCCTTGATCCGCAGGGGGGTAACGGTTTGCCGATAGGTCTATCCGTTCACCCTCATGCGTCCGTGACCGCTGAAAGCATCATGACCCATCCGGTCCGAACGCTCACCCGAACCGATCGACTGGATGCAGCCGTTGACCTGTTTTCGACGGGTGACATTCATCATGTTCCGGTGGTTGATGAACAGCATCGTGTCCTCGGCGTCATTACCCATGCCCATCTCTGGTCGTTCCTGAATCAAGAGCAGCAGGACCATTAACCAGCAGGCATCTCTTCCTAACCTCTCAAACGAGCTCACATCATGAATCGAACGCCATACTGGGCCTCCGACTCCTTCTGGAAAAAAATGGCCATCTGGGTCACCGCCGGATCGTTCGTGATCCTGATCATCCTGACCCTGGATACCCTCTCCAAAACGCAGGTCGGAGGCAGCAGGGTTCCGGCCTACTCCGTCATCAATCAGGCGATCGACTATCGTCTCGATAGCGCAACGCAACGTTACAAGCCCGTCATCGGTGGAACGGAACTGCTGTTCGGAAAAAGCCATACCGAAGAGGAAGCAGAGGCGCTTGTGAGTCTCGGCAAGAAAACCACCCAGGGGCGCAATTGCATGAACTGCCATACCTTGCTCGGCAACGGTGCCTACTATGCGCCCGACTTGACCAAGGCCTGGCTGGATCCGGGCTGGATTGACCCTCAAAACCGAGAATCTCAGATGGTGGCGTTCCTTAAAGATCCTCCTGCACACGCTCGTACCTTCGGCAGCGGTCGAAAGATGCCCAATCTCGGTTTGAGCGATGAGGAGATCCGAGGTGTCGTGGCTTTCCTCAAGTGGATGAGTGCCATCGACACCAATGGCTTCCCACATAACTTCAAGACCCTGACCGGAGAGTCAACGCCATGAGTTTCTGTCCTCATCTCGCATCTGCATCCCCCTTGGCTGGCGACGGAAATAGAAAGCTCAATGGTGGCCAAATTCTGGCCATCCACTACTTCTCCATCGCCGTGATCCTTTTCCTGGCGCAGATCCTGTTTGGACTCTTGTGCGCCATCCAGTTCATCTGGCCCGGATTCCTGTTCGAAACCCTCGACTTCAGCGTCAACCGCATGGTGCACATCAATGCCATGGTGGTCTGGCTCCTCTATGGTTTCATCGGTGCCGTCTACTGGTTTCTTGAAGATGAAAGCGGCGTTCCGGTCGTGGGCCTCGGCGTGGGTAAAAAGGCTTTCTGGATCCTGACACTGGCCGTTGTCGTGGTGGTTGCCGTCTATCTGATCGTTCAGACAGGTCCCGGAAACGACATGACCCGGTGGCTGATCCTTGAAGGACGGGAATACATCGAGGCACCGCGGTGGGCCGACATTGGCATCGTTCTTGTCATGCTGATCTTCTTCTACAACGTGGCGGCGACGTTTTCGAGCGGTCACTGGTCCGGGATTTCAGGGGTTCTCACGCTGGACCTCGTGGCACTTGCAGGGCTCTACGGCGCCGGCATGTTTTATTCGACCAACATTACCGTTGATCAGTACTGGTGGTGGTGGGTCATCCACCTTTGGGTGGAAGCCACCTGGGAAGTCTTGGTCGGCTGCATCATGGCCTGGTCCCTAATGCATCTGATCGGCGCCCGCCGACAGATTGTCGAGACCTGGCTCTACATCGAAGTTGCCCTGATGTTCGGCTCCGGAATTCTGGGGCTCGGACACCATTACTTCTGGATTGGAACCCCGGAATACTGGCTCACGATCGGTGGGTTTTTCTCAGCCCTTGAACCCATTCCGCTCGTCGCGATGGTGGTGCATTCAATCTACGATTCGGGTGTTCACCGTATCCAGAGCACGAATCACCCTGCTCTGGCCTGGATCATTGCCCATACCTTCGGCAACTTCCTCGGTGCCGGGGTTTGGGGCTTCATGCATACCCTGCCCCAAATCAATCTCTATACGCATGGGACACAATGGTCGGCATCCCATGGGCATCTCGCCTTCTTCGGGGCTTATGCCACGATCATCATCGCCTTCTTTTATCTCGCCGCCCAAAAGGTACGCGGCAACGTCTGGATGGGGGGTGATCTTCCCGATGGCGGCTGGAAGTGGAAGTGGGCCCTGGGGCTCCTCAACGGCGGAGTCCTCGGGATGACCATCGCCCTTCTGATCGCAGGTTATGAGCAGTCCTTCATCGAACGGGCTTTGGAGGGATCCACCTGGGCCGGCTATTTCGATGCTCAGAATCACGCCTGGTTCAAGCAAGCCATGAACTGGCGACTGATCTTCGGCATCGTAACGGCGTCAGGTCTCATCCTTTTGATCTGGGATCTTCTCACCATCGGAAAAGGAGAAACTCGGCCAGCGCTGGTGATTGAAGAAGACTGACTCACGTCCCATGAAAAACATTGCCCCGAAAAGGAAAGCGCCATCGACCATCCTCTGGTCGATGGCTTTCCGTCCCTTTTTTCTTCTGGGTACTGCCTATTCGATTCTGGCTCTTCTCGCCTGGGGGCTTCTTATTTCCGGAGTCATTCCATGGAACGGAAAGCTTTCGGCCCGAATGGTCCACGCTCACGAAATGCTGTTTGGCTTTGGTGGCGCTGCCATCGCAGGATTTCTGCTGACGGCCGTCGCCACCTGGACGCAACGTCCTCCCATCAGTGGCAGGGCACTCCAATGGCTCGTGGGATTCTGGGTGTTCGCACGGCTCGGTACGCTAGTTACGGGGGCATCAGGGATATTGCCCTGGGCTGTTTCGAGCCTTGCCTTCTGGTCTTTACTCGGCCTCCTGATGGCCCGAGAAGTCGCCAATGGTCAGAATCGCCGGAATGACAAGGTCATCCCTCTCATCGCGGGCTTCACGCTTCTTGAGGGACTATTTTTCTTTGGCTCTGAGGCTACGGCAAATGCGAGCCTTCGTGCGGGACTCTTTCTGATCATCAACATGATCATGCTGGTCGCCGGGCGCATCATTCCCTCTTTCACCAACAACTGGCTTCACCTAAATCGGCGGGATATTGCCTTTAGGCTACCGAGCTTCGACCGCTTCGATCTCCTCGTAATCGGGGTCACCAATATTTTTGCCGTATTTTTTATTCTCGAACCTGAACAAAAACACAGCGCCTACTTCGCCATGGCAGCGGCACTCCTTCAGTTCGGCCGGGTACTTAGATGGCGCGGCTGGATAACGCGATCAGAACCTCTCCTTTCAATTCTTCACCTGGGTTACAGCTGGATTCCCGTGGGTCTTGGCCTCCTGGGCGCATCGCACTTCCTGGGGCATCGGGCCTACGATGCCGGGATTCACGCCCTCACCTTCGGCGCAATCGGCACCTTGATCCTCGGCGTCTCTGCACGGGTTGCCCT
>CAYFOC010000057.1:0-9912 GCA_964344615.1 uncultured Methylococcus sp. | reverse complement strand
CCGCGTTTGCGTTCCGACCTCACTCAACTGGCGCAGCTTGAGAAGCTTGCTTCCAGGCCGAAACGTATCAAACGCCAATCGAACGGCATAGCCTAATCCCGCCGTCTGAGTGAAGACCCACCCCCTCAGGAAAGAGTTTCTTTCAAAAGGTAATCCTGGGGCACTCACAGACCGAACGCCATCCCCCACCGCCGCATCGGATGAGGTTTCCAGCACCAGATGTCGTGGGGTAATGACCGCCGGACACTGCGCGACCGGATAGATATCGCCGACACCCCGATAATAGAAATCGATCCCAAAAAATCCCGCCGCACCAAACGTCTTGATCTGAGGATTCATCTCTTCAAGGTGTCGCCGAATCGAGCACTCCCGATCATCAATACAAAAAAGGGCCTGCGCTATGGTTTTGGATGAATCCACGGAGCGTGCTTCGGCGCTTTTCTTGAGTCCTGCCAGAAGCTCGACATGCAAAGCATGCTCAAACGCCTCCTGCCAAGCCTGCAACACCTTTGGAATTTCGGGTTGGTTCAAAATGTCATCAAGACTCTCGACCTGATAAACATCGGGCGTTTTTGCAACGCTGGTAAATCCTCTCCGATAGCGCTCATTCAATATCGCCAACTGAATGGCTATCTCTACCGCCAAAAAGTCTTTAAGGCAGATATTTCTGGGGGAAAGAAGTCGTTGAGGATTTTTTTCAACGACATTCACCATGCCGGACCAGCCGGGGTGAGACAAAGCCAACTCCAACAGATACCGATCGAAATACCGCTCATCTCCGACCAACTGTCTTAAGCCTTGCAGAATGGCTTCGTTGACATCCAGATCGAAAATCTTCCGCGATAGCGGGGTATGGAATGGATGAAGCGAGACAAGGCCTCCTCGCGCCATACGACCGATACAAGACCAAAAGCTCTCGCCCTCACGAGCGATGGACCAATGACTAATGCCTTGATCAAGAAAGTTACCAATCAGGCGAAAAAGAATGGGATGGACCAGGGCATCCAGATTGACTTCCAGATGGGTCAACCACTGCGTGCGGATTCCATGCTGCGAGATGGAGGTGGGCCTGGAAATGGTTTCCGCTTCCCTCTTAAGCATCAGACCCCGCAAAGTCGCCTGCTGGGTCACATCCGGCTCTACGCATCGGATCGCATGTTCCAGCGAGTACGACGTAATCCGACCAGAAAAATAGCGGGCTTGATAATAGCTGAGGGGCAAATAACTTCGCGCGCCGTATATCCTCGCCCCCATGGACAAGGCTTCATGAAAGGGCTTGTCCTGCAAACAGGCCAGCGTGTTTTGCTGAATGAAGTCCTTGATGGGATTTTGCGTCGGCAACCACCGACTTAATGAGGCGATCGTGGCATCGACATCGAAATCCAAGACACCGCTTTCTTCTCTGACTTCCGATACTTCCGTGATCATCCTCGACCAACCCTGATAATGGACCTGCATTCAGATAAGCATATTTCGTGCCCATGAAAGAAAGCCCTAAACCATGGTGTTTCATGCCTAATGCCCATTTCCTGACGGGGGTTTTAAACCATTTCACCAGAGCCACGCCAAAGGCATCCGATGAGAAACCTATCCAACGACAGCCAAATTTCACGGGACCGAAACGGTGATGCGATAGGATGTTGGTAAAAACAGGCAAGGGTGAACACATGCCCAAAGGCTATTCGATCACGCATAAGGGAAAGCAATATGCTTTCAAAAATCTCCGAACCCTCATGGCAAAAGCCAGTCCCAGGAGATCTGCTGATGAACTTGCGGGTATTGCTGCAGAAACGGAAGTCGAGCGCGCCTTGGCACAAAAATGCCTGGCTGAGGTTCCCCTCTCGCGTTTTCTAGAGGAACCTTTGATACCGCCTGAATCCGATGAAGTCAGTCGTTTGATTCTGGATCGGCATAACGATGAAGCATTCGCCCCTATCCGCGGACTCACCGTGGGCGAGTTCCGCGAGTGGCTGCTCAACCACCCCGGAGATCCGTCCATCTTGGCTCACGGCCTGACGCCTGAAATGGTTGCTGCCGTCAGCAAGATCATGCGAAATCAGGACCTGATTTCCGTTGCGCGACGCATTAGGGTCATTACACGCTTTCGTAACACCATCGGCCTTGAAGGGCGATTGTCTACCCGCCTTCAACCCAATCATCCCACCGACGATCAAAAAGCGATTGCAGCCAGCATTCTGGACGGGATTCTCTATGGGAATGGCGATGCGGTGATCGGCATCAATCCTGCCACCGACCACATGGGTAATGTTGGCCGATTGATTCACCTCATGGCCGATCTTATCGAAAGGCACGAAATTCCAACGCAATCCTGCGTGCTTGCCCACGTCACCACAACCATGGAACTCATCCAGCAGGGGTTTCCCGTGGATCTCGTGTTTCAGTCCATCGCGGGTACTGAAGATGCCAATCGTAGCTTCGGCATTAATCTTTCCCTGCTCAAAGAAGCGCAATCGATGGCGGAATCACTGGGACGAGGAACGCTGGGCAATAATCTGATGTACTTTGAGACCGGCCAGGGGAGCGCACTTTCTGCGGGCGCTCATCACGGGGTCGATGCGCAAACCCTTGAAGTGAGGGCTTACGCCGTAGCCCGCGAGTTCTCCCCGCTCTTGGTGAATACGGTCGTCGGATTTATCGGCCCCGAGTATCTGTTCGATGCAAAGCAGATCATCAGGGCAGGACTTGAAGATCATTTTTGCGGAAAGCTTCTGGGCCTCCCCATGGGATGCGACATCTGCTACACCAACCATGCTGAAGCGGACCAGAACGACATGGATATCCTCCTGACATTACTCGGGGTAGCCGGGTGTAACTTCATCATGGGGATACCGGGTAGCGATGACATCATGCTGGCCTATCAAAGCACATCCTTTCATGACGCACTCTTTATTAGAGACGTCCTAGGGAAACGCCCTGCTCCCGAATTCGAGCAGTGGCTGGAATCCTTCGGCATCTTCAAGGACAACCGAAGAATTTCCGCTACACCGATGAGCCAACATCTGATCGAGAACTTTTCGACTCGGATTCAGGGGCAAAACTGATGGATAGCTGGCACAAATTAAGAGCTTTTACCAAAGCCCGTATTGCCCAAGGGAGCGCCGGTTCAGCTCAGCGCACTGAACCCTTGCTGGATTTCCAGATTGCTCACGCAGAAGCCAGAGATGCCGTGTGGAAAGAATGGGATTATCAAACATTTGGAGAAACCCTTCGCGGGCAGCAGATTGAGACCCTTCTCATCCCATCAGCCGCTACGCATCGGCGTCTTTATCTCCAGCGCCCGGACCTGGGTCGGACCCTCGATCCTGAGGCCAGAAAGTCTCTGGAAACCTTAACCCCCTCACAGCCTGATATAGCCCTCATCGTCTCCAATGGCTTGTCCACTCCAGCCATAGAAAGACACGCTGCAGCCGTCCTGATGGCTCTGCTAGAAGCGCTTCGCCGATGCGGGCTCACCGCCAGCCCCGTGATTGCAGTACCCAACGGAAGAGTGGCGCTTTCCGATGAAATTGGAACCATTCTGAAGGCCAGAGCCAGCGTTATCCTGATCGGCGAACGACCGGGGCTTTCGACTGCGGATAGCCTCGGGATCTATATCACCCTCAATCCTGGGCTGGGGAATACGGATGCGGAACGTAACTGCCTATCGAACATCCATGAACCCGATGGCCTTGATTACGCAAAAGCCGCAGAAAAGACCTGCTACCTTCTCCTGAAGGGCCTGCGCTTGGGGCTCGGGGGAGTTGGACTCAAAGATGATAGCCCCGATGACCCTGAAGCACTTGGACAAGCGCTGAAATTGATGCTGGACAGGACTTCAGGGACTTGATCGAACAATCTCGGCGTAAACCTCAGAGGGCGTGTCCCCCATGTGATCCGTGTGACAACGATCCAACCCCACCTGATAGTCCAGACTAAACAGCCCAAAGCGGGCCGAATAGGTCCCCCATTCATAATTATCAAAAAGCGACCAATAGAGATATCCGAATAGAGGAATTCCCTCCTGCACCAGCGCGACGACTTCAGAAGCATGCATCCGAATGAAGTCGCTGCGTGTCGCGCCGTCCCTTCGCGCAGTAGCCGAGTTATCGAGATCCCGCCGATTTGCCATGCCATTTTCAGCAATCAGCAGAGGCTTTCCTGGATAAGCCGCTGCGAGCGAGCGCGAAAAGAAACCCAATCCTTCGGGCAACACTTTCCAGTCCCACCACTTGCTCAGGAAGCTCTTTCGAAAGCCATCAAAAGGGTGACGCCGAGGACGCCAGATTTCAGACGCTTTTGGCCACCTAAAGGTATGGGCACAAAAGGGATCGTAGTAATCAAAGGCGATGTAATCCATAAGAACGGAACGAGGGGATGCAAAGATCTTTTCAATCAGGAGAGTGACATCGCTCGAAAGCAAACCTTGACGGGCTAAACGCCCGGAGAAGAATCGAAGCATGGCTCCCAAACCCCTGGTAAAAGCACCCAAGTGATTCCGCTCAAAACGCCCAACTTGTCTGTTGAGCTCCGCACCGCGTTCGGAAAGGAAATCGACCCCTTCAGACGCAGAAATGCCCCACTCCCTGAGCATCATCAGATCGGTCCAACAGCGATCCAGCCAGTAAACATCACTTGTGTAATTGTTGAAGGTCACATGAACAGTGCCCCAACCCTCCTCGGCATAGAGATCGTGAATAAGGTTGTACGCACTAACGTGCGCTTGCATGAGACCACTCCAGGCTTTTATCGCAACTCCCGAACAACGGCGAGCACCCGTTGGAAACTGATCTCCCAGATAGGTGCTCATCACCAGCATATTGGGTTCGTTGATCGTGATGAAGTACAGAATGGGCGCATGGCCCATGGAGACCAGAAAGCGGTTCAAAGTAACCACGACCTCTGTCACAAAGAGATCAAACAAGGGTTGCACATCATGTTCCAGCCAAGGATCGGGCCCTAACCATGCAGGATGCACGAAATGATGAAGGGTTACGATTGGCTCGATGCCAAGTTCCCGGCAGGCCGCAAGAATGTGGGCATACTGCCTCAGGGCCTCCGGATCAAAAGCTGGGGGATCTCCCTTGGCATCAATAAAGGTCGGCTGAATGCGACTCCACTCAATGCTGAGCCTAAAGGCTTTGAGCCCCAAGGATTGACACCGTCTGAGGTCTTCCTCGTAATGCGTCAAAAATCCAGATGCCTCACCCAGTGGATCAACCGTTCCCTGCTGCTCCGCGCTGGCCCAATTTGTTTGCGGTTCTCCAGGCCGATTGAAGCCACCTTCCGCCTGATAGGCCGAGGTCGCAACCCCCCATAAAAATGAAGTCTCTGTCATGGCCGCCTGTCAGAGTATGGCTTGCCCCTGAACCAAGAAAAAGCCTCGGGTCCATGAGGGAATTCGACCTTCAAATGTCTCCTGGTGGCGTAGCTGGTGCGCACTTAAACCAAACCCGGCGGTTGGATCATAAAGAAGGGTCAGAACAAAAATCGTATTGGCACATTGATTCTGGTTGACAAGATCGCCGCCAAAGCGCGTGCTAAAAGATTGCCAGCCCCCTCTGCAAAAGGCTTTGACAAGAGGTAAGGTCGCCTCAGGATAAGGTCCCGGAAGCCCCCAAAGCGCGATGCTTCCCTTGATCGGTCCAACAGGGTTGCCTTGACCAATACCCCTAAAGTCGATTTGCGCCAAATCATCGAATCGGACTTTCCCAAAGTCCGGATTGGCGCTGATCAGATCACGATACAGCGTCTTGCATCGCTCAAAGTCAAAGCCCCCTCGCAGAGCTTCCGCACCCGTCTTCCGGTCCGTGACAGATACGCCTGAGGGATAGCAGGGGTTAGCCCGCGCCCCTCCATCAGGCAAAGCCATCATGGTTTTCCTTGCCGCGTTTTGCCCTAAGCCTAAAAAACTCCGACTAAAAATCCGATACCGTCTGCCCTGAATCTGCCATGTTTTGACATCGTGTCGGGATGGACCCTTAGTTTCGTAGGCGATCTGCGATGAAGCGCCCCCGATTTCCACGATACCCAAGGTTTCCCGGCTCGGACCCAGCCGCTTTGCAAGCTCATTAAGATCAGCCCATGCAAAGATGCCTTCTTCTTCCGGAGCCAGCATGCCGATCTTGCCGCTACCAAACCCCGAACCGGATAAAGCAGTTCGCGTGGCCTCCAGGATGGCCGTTCGTTTTGATTCGTTTAATTGACGCAAGCCTCCCGTCGCCTGAAGGTGAAGCTTCACACGAGACAAAGGCAGACCCTGCTCATTGAGGAAAGCATTCAGGGCATCAACCAAGGGAGCAACACCTTGCGAGAAGGCATCTTCAGGATGTTCTGAAAACTCGGAAAGCCCGGGAACTTTCTGAGGCTCATAGGCAAAAAGATCCTTGATCTCAAGCTTCCCCCTCAGGAAGCGAATCTTGTAAAGATAAATACGGGATCCACTACTGCCGGCATCAATGATCGCTGCATAGTGATCGTGCGATGATTGCTCTCCCGCTGTGGCATTGGGCATCCAGGCTGACACCGACACCAACGCCAACACAGCCGTTCTTATCAGTCTTTTCATGGGGGATATTTCATCGCAAGAAGGGGCAGGAACGCTCGAAGTCTCACTCCACTCGACGCCCGGACAAAACTTGGCACTGCTCCGGGCTGATCGACAACGTCGGAAGATCGTCTTCAAGAAGCGTTCTCACCACTTTACTGGCCGCATCCGGCTTTGAAAATCTCACTGCGTTGGCTCGCATCCGAGCCAGCCGAAGGGGATCGTCCAGAAGTCGATCCATCTTATAGGTCAATGTCGCCAGGTCATTACACTTGATGGCAATTCCCTGCTCCAGCAGATGATCGCTGTTCCTTTCTTCCTGACCTGGAATAGGATTGACGATGCACAGGGGGAGGCCAGATGCCGTAGCTTCTGCTGATGTCATACCTCCGGGTTTTCCGATAAAAACATCGGAAATTCGCATCAAGGTTGGCATTTCGTCGGTATATCCCAAGGCACGAATCGTAACGGCCGATTTCTGTCCCAGACGGTTGATTCGGCAGCGCAGGTCATCATTACGACCACAGACCACGATCGTCTGTGCCGGTGAACTCAAGGCCATAAGCTGCTCCATCATGAACCCTGTTTCATCAGATCCCGCAGCACCCGCAGAGAGCAGAATGATGGGACGGCCCGGATCCAATTCGAGCCTTCGGCATGCTTCATCCCGGTCAACAGGTCGAGAAAAAGCATCATCAATCGGAATACCAGAAACCGTCACCCGGTCAGGCGGGATTCCCAGCATGGCCAGGTGCGCCTTCGTTTCATCAAGTGCCACGAAATACCGATGAAAGGCCCTGGATAGCCACATGGCATGAAAATCAAAGTCAGTCACAACAATGGACAATCGCGCCTGAATCTGATGGGTCGCGATAAGGTGGGAGATAATCCCTGCGGGCATAAAGTGCGTACACACGATGATGTGTGGATCGAAATCCCGGATGAATTTCACCAGAGGGCGGGTATTCAAACGGTCAATCATGTGCCGCATGGCATCAGTACGCCAGGGCTCATCGCTGTGTTTGTACCACCAGCCCAGGAAATTAGGCGCCGACTTCACCAGTGAAGCATAAAACGTGGAATAAAAATCCCGAAAGATTCGATTGGTATAGCGCAAGGCATCGTTATTGATGACCTCATCGACCCTCGAATCGAGCGCAAATGCCTTTTCAAGTGCGGCCGCTGCTTTGACGTGCCCAGCACCCGCAGAGGTAGACATGATGAGGACCCTTCTACCGTTTTCAGTCGTCATCGCATGGGACATCTCCCGGGGGAATGAGCGACTGACGCCACGACGGCGCCTCAAAGGGATAGCACTAACTTCAGACATCAGGGCTTCCCGTCAGTCCTGATCATGAGCATGCATTTTATGGAGCAAAGCCATCACGCTGGCAATCAATAGACCAAACACCACGGTGATGGTCTCGATTTGAAAACCAGCACGAATCATCAAGGAATAGCCTCCCAGCATGAGCAGGATCGAAATGTTCTCGTTGAGATTCTGAACAGCGATCGAGTGACCGGAACCCATCAGCAAATGTCCTCGATGCTGCAACAAGGCATTCATCGGAATCAAAAAACTCCCAGCCAACGCCCCAATCAGAATCAGCATGATGATCGCCGGCAACAGGGAGTGGATCATGATCATGACCATCACCGCGAAGCCCATGAAAATGCCCAGCGGCAAAACCCGCACGGAATGCTCCAGGGGAATCATCCTTGCGGCAACGTAAGAGCCTATGGCCAGCCCCACCGCCACCAAGGCTGTCAGATGAGTACCCTGCTCCATATCCATACCCAGGGCTGATGCTGCCCACGCAAGGACAATAAATCGCAGGGTCGTGCCTGCCCCCCAAAAAAGCGAGGTAACAGCCAACGAAACTTGCCCGAGGGGATCCTTCCATAGCTTCAAAAAGCATTGCCAGAACTCACGCACGATGCCACATGGATCTTTGGACTCAAGCGAATGCTCGACGGGTAAATGAGGAATGTAGATGTTCCACACCGCGGCAATCAGATAAAGAAAAAGTACCGCCATGATCGCAATCTTGGGTTGCGCATCACCGCCCATCACAGAAAGAAGCTGGGGCGTTAAATAGGCCGATAAATCCAGATGGTTACCAATCAGAAATCCGCCGATGATGGCTCCCAGGATGACTGCAAGCACGGTGAGACCTTCCATCCAGCCATTCGCCCAAACAAGCCGGTCCGAAGGGAGATACTCAGTCAAAATGCCGTATTTCGCGGGGGAATAAATCGAGGCACCAATACCTACGAGCCCATAGGCGATCAGCGGATGTAGGCCCATCACCATGGCCAGGCATCCAATCGTTTTGGTCGCGTTACTGATGAACATCACCTGCCCTTTTGGCAAGGCGTCGGAAAACGCACCCACAAAAGGAGAGAGAAGGATGAAAGAAAAAACGAAGAACTGCTGCAGGACCGGAATTTGCCAATCCGGTGCCTGCATCGACTGTAG
The DNA here is from genome assembly GCA_964344615.1 of uncultured Methylococcus sp. Classification (GTDB taxonomy): domain Bacteria; phylum Pseudomonadota; class Gammaproteobacteria; order Methylococcales; family Methylococcaceae; genus UBA6136. Next base: position 889 of record CAYFOC010000057.1, on the reverse strand, counting down.
CAGTGCAATCGCGGCAAAAAGAAGGGCATTGTCTCCCAGCGAAGAAAAAAACTGGGCTGCCAGTATGGTCAGAAATCCGCGATCCATCACGCCGGCCTCCTCGGGTGCTATTCAGCGTCTCGAAGCAGGCGGCCTGGGACCGCACTCCAGCGAATCAACTCTAGTTCGCCGCTTTCATGCTCCACAATGGCGGTGCAACTCTCTACAAAGTCTCCTGTGTTGACGTAGGTAAATGCTCCTATCGCCTTGATCTCCGCATGGTGTATGTGTCCGCAAATTACACCATCTAGCCCCTCGTCACTGAGGGTATTTACGATACTTTGCTCGTAGTCCGAGATGAACTGAACGGCGTTCTTGACCTTGTACTTCACAAAAGCGGCCAAAGAAAAATGAGACTGAACACCAAGAAAACGCCTAATCGCGCTTAGGAGACGGTTTGCCTCCAAAAGGATGTCATACCCCTTGCTACCCAACTTCGCGATCCAGCGGTGGTAGCGTGCGATGGTGTCATATTCATCGCCATGCACGACCAGATAGCGCTTTCCGTTCGCAGTCTGATGGATGATCGAATTACGGACCTCGATGTCTCCAAAAACATGATCGTCATAATCCCTGACATTTTCATCGTGATTCCCTGGAACATAGATGACGCGGGTGTCATGCCTCGCCTTGCGCAGAATCTTCTGAATGATCGTATTGTGATCTTTCGGCCAGTAAACTCGTTTGGAAAGGGCCCAGAAATCGATGATGTCTCCGACGAGGTAGAGCACCTCGCTTTCATTGTGCTTCAGAAAATCAAGCAACACATCGGCCTGACACTGTGTCGAGCCAATATGTAGATCAGAGATAAAAATGGATTTGTATCGATTGATCGTCATGTTAAATCTGT